>PLLF01000022.1 GCA_003140855.1 Vulcanimicrobiota bacterium | reverse complement strand
CTGGACGTACCGCTATAGGTCTGCGCCGCGACTGATACGCTCGGGACGTATGCGGCTCGCGCTGCGCGCAAGCGGTCCCTCTGCGCGGTCAACGCGTGTTGAGCCGCCAGCAATTCCGGCCGTTGCAAGAGGGCGCGCGCGCGCAGGGCACTCGCCTCGATGCTCAGCGGCACGGGTGACGGCAAGGCAACAGAGATGCGCGAGGTCAAGGCAAGGTCGAGCGCGAGCGCGAGATCGTTGAGCGTTTCGTCGCGCTGCGCTTGCGCGTCGGCGAGCCCTTGTTGCGCTGCCGCCAGGCCCGCATGATTGCGAAAAACAACGTACCGGGCCGACTTTCCAGCACGAACGCGCTGTTGGGTATTGACGAGGTGCGCCTGTTGGTCGCGCAGCGAAGCTTGGCGGTCTTCCACGATCGCCGACGCAAGAGCAGCCCTGTCGTATAACAGTAATGCGGAAAGAGCGGCATCACCGGTTTGCGCGAGCGCCAGAGCCTGTGCCGCGTATGCGTCTTCTTGTGCGCCACTGACCGACGCCCACGTTTGCGGCGCAAAAAGCGGCACAGTGGCACTGAGCGATGCATAGGTCTGCCGCGCAGCGGGCATCCCCAACTGCACGAGTGACGAATTCATCGCTGTCCCGCTCACAGCGATTTGCGGGAAGAGCGCCGACCGTGCTTGCGCTACTTGGCTCTGTGCGGTGGCGGCATCAAGCGCAGCCAACTGTGCGTCGAACCCGCCGCTCTGCGCTCGGGCAACGACTTGATCCCACGTCATCGGACCATCCCATTGCAGCGGCGAGGCGAGCACCGCGACCGGTGCGGCGACCAACAGCGCCAGCGTGAGAGCCATCGCGCTACGCATTCGCTTCGCCCCGTAATGCTCGCCAAGCCCGCAATCGCTCGCCCCATTCGTCAAAGAGCGCATACAGAACCGGCACGACAAAGAGCGTGAGGACTGTCGAAAGTCCGACGCCGCCGATAACGACCGTAGCCAGCGGCGAATAAGCGTCGATTCCGGTCTTCGGAAAGAACGCAACCGGAATCAAGACGATCAGCGAAACGATCGTGGTCATCAGGATCGGCTCGAGACGAACCGGTCCGGCGGCCAGGATCGCTTCGTCGCGCGACATGCCTGATGCGCGGTTCCGGATGACGAGGTCCAGCAAAAGGATCGCATTGCTGACGGCCATGCCGTTGGCCACCACGATTCCAAGAATCGAAACGGTCGAGAAGCTCTGGTGCGCCAGCAACAGGCCGCCAAACATTCCGAGCAGTTGCAACGGGATTGCGAGCAGCATCACGATCGGCCGCGCGATCGACCGGAATTGCACCACCAAGAGCAAGAAAATAAAGACCAGCGCAATCTTCATGGCGTTGAGGAGCCGATCGAAACTCTGCATCATCTCGGTCATGTCGCCGCGCATCGCGATGGCATAGCCTTGCGGCAGTGCGACCGTTGCCGTCGCAGCCATCAAAGCATCGTTGAAGATCGCCATCTCACCGCGCGACCCTTTGCGGTAGTATCCGAGCACGGAGACGCTGCGGCGGAGCTGATCGTGCTCGATAAGGGTTGGGCCGACAGCCTGCCGGAGTGCGGCGATTGAAATCAATGGTACGGTTAGGCCATCGCTGCCGACGATTTGGACATACGACAATTGGGCGGGCGAGCTGCGCTCGCTGCCGACGTAACGCACCAGGATCGTGTCATGCCGCACATTGCTGGGATTGAAAAACTCGGTCGTGTAGCCACCGTGCGTTGCATAATAGGCCTGCTCGTCAACCTGCTGGGGAGAAAGACCGATTTGCGATGCGAGCGTGCGATTAACGTCGATCTCCGTTTCGGGCTGCTGCATGCTCGACGACGTCGACACTTGTACCAGGCCTGGAACTCGCCGCGCGACGTTCGCGACATTCCCGGCGATATCGTGCAACGCGCGCAGATTGGGACCCGTAACGACGAGTTCAACGGGCGCGGCGTTGCTCGCCATGACGTCCGCGCCCATTTCTTTGAGTGCGAGACGGCGGATGCCAGGGACTGCGGCGACCGTCTGGGCGTAAACAGCGTCCATGATTTGCCAAATCGATCGGCGGCGGTGTTCTTTCGGAACGAACGTAATGAGATAGGATGCGTCGTTGACGCCGTTCATCGCCGTGCCCGTAATGTAGCCGCCGGCGCCCTGCTCGCCAACTTCAGCGGAGATGCGCTGCACTTCGGGTTGTGAAAGCAGAATGTGCTCGAAGGCCGCCGCCTTCGCCGAGGTTGCCGGAAAGGACGTCCCCGGCGTCGTCTCAAGAAGCGCGTATGCCTGGCCGGTGTCGGCCAGCGGCATCATCTCGCTGCCGATAAGCGAGAACAGCGAGATGCCGACATATGTTGCGATCGCCGCTCCGCCCAGCACCGGCAGCGGATTTTGCAACGACCACTGCAACGCGCGACGGTAGCCGGCTTCGAGTCGATCCAGACCGCGCCGAGCGGGCGCCAGCAGTTCGCTGACACGGTTGTCAAACCGAGAGCGTCGCAGCGAGCGCGGCGCACCCTCAGCGTAGAACAGTTTAGCTGCCAAGAGCGGCGTGAGCGTAAGTGAAACTGCCAACGACGCGAGCAGGGCAAAGATTATCGGCCACACGAGGCCTTGGAACATGATCTGCGTGATGCCGCCGCTCGTTAGCAGCGGAAGGACGGCCAGTACCATCACTCCGGTCGCAGCCGCGATTGGCAAGACGACTTGCATCGTGCCGTCGACCGCTGCGCTCGCGGCGCTTTTGCCCTGCCGAAGTTGGCGATGCACGGAATGGATCACCACGATAGAGTCGTCGACGAGCCGGCCGATCGCCAAGAGCAAGCCGATCAACGTGCTGCTGTTGATCGACAAATGCATTGGCGCGAACAATAGGACGGCTAACCCGAGGCACGTCGGTATCGAAGTCATGATGATGAGCGTCGCGCTGACGTCCTCGAGGAAAATCAATAAGACGAAGCCGGCCAGCAGAACCGCGACGATCAGTTCTTCGATCATGTTGCGGTTCAGATCGCTAACGAAACGTGAGTTATCGTAGGCCGGAACGAACTGCAAGGCCGGATGCGTCTGCTGGATCTGCGACAGGCGCCCTAGTACTGCGGCAATCACCCGCTGTGAACCGGCGTCGGGATTCTCGACGACGGAAAGCTCGATTGCGTCCTTGCCGTTGTAGCGGTACACCTGACGCTGCTCTGCCGCTCCATCGGCGACCGTCGCAACATCACCGACGTAGATCGTTCGGCCGCCAATCGTCTTTATCGGATACTGCGCGACGTCTTGCGGCGTCTGTACGCGCTGGCCGCCGCGAATGATCAGTTCGTTGCGTTGGTTGGTCACGACGCCGCCCGAACGGCTGACGTTCTGCCGATCGATCGCGTCGCGGATGTCCGTCAGAGAGAGCCCGTAAGCGGCTGCGGCGGACCCATTTACGACGACTTGCAGTTGGCGCTGCAGGCCGCCGAAGACCGTGACTTGCTGAACGCCGTCCACCGTCTTGAGCTGGTCGACAACGTCGTTGGATAGAAACTGACGCAGTTGAACCGGGTCCCAGCCACGTGCGCTGACGGCGAGCTGCAGGACCGGCGTGTTGAGCGGATCGACGGGAACGACGTATGACGGTTTGAGATTCGCTCGATCGTACGGAAGGTCAGCTTGGGCTTGAGCCACCAGTTGCTGAACGTCCACCAACGCTCGCTGCATGTTCGCGCCGTAAGGAAACTGCAGCGTGATAATCGAGAGACCGTCTTGCGATATCGAGCGCACGAACCGCACGCCTTTGAGATCGGTCATGCGCTCTTCGATCGGCTTGGAGAAATAGGTCTCGACTTCTTGCGGTGAATAGCCCGGCGTCATCGTCACGATGGAGATCAGCGGACTCTCGACGTACGGCATCATGCGCGTTGGAAGGACGAAAAGGATGCTCGCGATCGCGGCGATGACCATACCGAGATAGACCGCAAGAACGGCGAAGGGATTACGCACCGACCACGCAGCGATATTAGACTGCTTCACGAGTGAATTTCCGTCACAAGTTGTCCCGGTTGCAGATCCGCGGCGCCGTCCGTAATCACGCGTGCGCCGGAGTGCAAGCCTAGGACAATTGCGGTTGCGCCGTCGTTGGAGAGCACGTTGACGCGAACCGGCTGTGCAGCTCCGTCCGTTATGACGTAAACCAACGATCCGTTCGCGCCGCCGACCAGCGCGGTCGTCGGAATCGCGTCGCCCCGATTGTTCGCTGTGCCGCGGGCATGAATCGTCACGCGAACGTAGCCGCCGGGCTGCAATCGATCGTGCGGATTTTCCACAATCGCCTCGACCATGGCGGTATGCGTCGCCGGATCGGCGACGGGCTGAATGGACGACACTCTCCCATGAATGAGTGCCCCGGTGGGCAGCACGACATCGACCAGATCACCCAGGCCGATCTTTTGCAAATCGCCCTGCGCGACATTGGCTTGCACGCGCAGCTTGTCCAGCACCGCAATTTGCGCAATAGGCGTTCCCGCTTGAACATAGGTTCCGGGATCTACTAAACGTTTGACGATGACAGCGTCGTCAGGCGCAACGACCGACCGATATGCCGCCAGGATCGACTGCGTCTGTGCTTCGTTTTGGGCTTGGCTGTATTGCGCTCGCGCTTGACCTACAGATGCGGCTGCATCTGACAGCTTTATGAGGGCGTTTCGCAGGTCGGCTTGCGCCGAGGCAGCCTGGGCGACTTCGTTCTGGTATTCTTGCTGCGAAACAGCGCCTTCGCGCAAGAGCGTACGCTCACGCGCGATCTCCTGCGACCAGTATTGGGCCGCGCGCTGCTTTGCGGTGATGTCGTTGTGCGCCATACGCACGTCGTTGGGAGCGTGATGCACCGCTTNNGCCGCCGCCGAACTGCCGAGCTCCGGTTCGTTGAGATAAGCGATCTGTTGACCCGCTTGGACCTTGTCGCCATTATAAACATTGAAATCGCTCAGCAGGCCCGAAGCGCGAGCGACCACCGTTTGCGTCAGATAGGGTGATACCGTACCGGGAGCTGAAACGGCGGTGCCTTGCGTTCCGGATCGTACACGGATCGAGCGCACCGCTACCGGGGCGCTTCCCGCGACGTTCTCCATCGCGTTCATATCCATCGGTGCCGATCCGTATTGCGCCTTGATCATGGCGACGCCGATCACGACGACGGCTGCGGCCGCAAAAAGCGCAATCGTTCCGGTTCGGCGATCGCGTCGGAGGACGACGAGCGCGAGCAAGCCTAATCCGAGAAGAACGAAGGCCGCCGTTCTCCAGGCCGTCCAATCGCCCGCGGGCGACATCGCCGCCAGCGCCGATGAAGACCCACTATTGGTTTTCGCGGCGGCAACCTCCACATTGTACGTCGCGCTCCCGCGTAATCCACCGCTGAAATTTAGCGTCACATTCCACGGCGCCGCCATGCCGAGGTCGATGTCGAACGTCCATTGGCCCAGGCCCGCATTGCGCGCGGCACCGCTGGGCCCGTTCATACTCATGCTGGGCATTGCGGTCGTGAATTGCACGTGCGTCGAACGCAAATTGTTGTTGGGAACACCGGTGACGAGCACCGTAACGGTTTCATTGCCGGCTACCGGCGGATCGGGCGCGAGGAATAACGTGACGGCAGCACTCCCAATGTTGTGCGTGATCGGAGCTGCCTGAGCCGGCGGCGCTAGTGTTACGATGCCTAACACTAGGACGCAAAAAAATAGGCGTACGTTCTTCATCATTGCAAATGGCACGAAAGAAATCCGAGCGCGCCTGCGGCAAACGGAAACAACGCGATCATTGTCGCAACGCCAAGCGTGCTGCCGGCGATCATCCGGCCGCGTGCTGAAACCGATTGTGCCGATGGAGTGAGCAGGCACTGAAGTCGCGCAATCACCGTCCCGCCGTCCAGCGCTGCTAATCCGAGCCGCGGAGGCTTGGCCATCGCAATGATCGCACCAGCGAGCGCTTCCACTTTGGTCTGCGTAATCGCACGCTGGTCGGCTGCGAATTCGCGCGCCTCCCAGTAGGTTTTCAACAGATCATCACCCGCAAACGGCAACAGATCGCTGAAAAACGCGGCCAGTGCACCAAGCACGTGATCGAATCGCCGAATATGCGCGATTTCGTGAGACAGCGCCGCGCTCAATTCCTCATCATCCAGCCGGTCCAGAGCACCCGTCGACAATACTATGACGGGATGCAGTATGCCAAGTACGGCGCAGAACGGATTCGCATCGGCGATTTCGCGAACTGCACAGGTGGCCGGCGCTGCTGCTTTGAGGCGCTCGCCAGCGTCGCATGACGAACGGCGAATGCTTGCCGCTTCGCCCAAACGCACAGCAGCAATCCAGATCGCGCGCGCCAACGCTAAGGCGGTGAGGAAAAGTAATGCCGCAAAAATGATACGCCCTGTTATGAACTGCAGGCAATTAGAGCTTGTTCCGACGGTCAGGCCATAGGCGGCGATCGATAGGAACGAGGCGCCGGGCAATAGCGAGCCGACCGCGGCGAAGGGAGCTTGCCAGCAACGGTCGGCGTCCATCGCCAGAATGCGAGGCTTCGCATATCTGACGATCAACCACACAGCCGGCGGTACTATAAGGATAGCGCAGAGCGATCCTAGGAGCGCACCCGCATGAGTACAAGACTGAAAGAACGCTGCGGCGTCAGCCACGATTCTTGGCTTTCCGCTCTGCGAGCAGGCGTTCAAATTCGGCGAGCGCCGATTGATCAGCCACGACTTCGCTTACGATTTGTACGAAGAGTGGATTGCGATGATTACGCAACAGCGGATTCACAATGTCGGCCACGGCCTTCCGCTGATGTTCCTCATGGGAACGTAACGGCAAAAAGACGTTCGCGCGTCCTATCGACCGCTTCTTGGTAAACTGCTTCTTCGTGAGATTGAGCAGCACGGCTTTTACCGCGGAGTAGGAAATCGGCTTAGCTTGCGACTCAGCGTTGAGGAGCATCTGCACTTCACCCACGCTTGACCAATCCGCACGGCGCCACAGCGCCTGCATGACGCGCGCCTCCAATGGGCCTACGCCGAGGACTTCGCCTTGTGCCTCACCGGTGGGGGACATGTGTTAGCCATCCTAACGGTTTGCCGGAAAGGCGTCAAGGTCTGAGGACGTAGTGTCGACCTTGACGTCAGCCTCGTTAGGGGCTATCATTCTAACGAATAATAGAATGAAAGGTGATATGCGCAACCCTCGTCGTTTCAAGGACACCCTCTATGAGTACTTCGCGCTTATCGGGAAGGCCACGAGCAGCCCGAAGCGCTTGGAGATTATCGATTTGCTCTGCCAAGGTGAAAAGGCCGTCGACGAGATCGCCAAGTATGCGCAGCTCGACGTAAAAAACGCGAGCGCCCATCTCAAAGTGCTCCATTCGGCACGCCTTATCGAGTCGCGGCGAGAAGGTAAGCACGTACGTTACCGGATCGCAGACGGCATGGTTACTGAGTACTGGCTAACCACGCGATCAATGGCTGAACATCGTTTTGCCGAGATCGAACGCGTAATAAAGAACTACTTCAGTGAACGCGAAACCATGGTGACACTCGATCGTCAGGCACTACTGGGCAAGGCCAGAAAAGGTGAAGTCGTCGTCCTGGACGTTCGGCCGCGAAGCGAATATGAGCAGGCGCATTTGCCCCATGCGCGATCCGTGCCTCTGGCGGAGCTGGAGCAACGCTTGGCAACATTGCCGCGGAACAAACAGATCATCGCATACTGCCGCGGTCCTTATTGCGTGCTCTCCGCGGAAGCTCTCGATCTGCTTCGCAAACGCGGGTTCAAAGCGTTCCGACTATCCGACGGAGTCCTGGAATGGCAAGCCGCAGGACTTCCACTCGTACGCAATGCTTCTCTGGAGGCATGAGTCGTGGCAATTTTATTCATCCTAAACGACGCACCATACGGCACCGAGCGTAGTTATAACGGCGTACGTTTAGCGGGGTCACTTTCCAAGAAAGGAACGGCAGTATCAATATTCGTTATCGGGGACGCAGCCGCGTGCGCAAAGCGAGGGCAGAAGGTTCCATCAGGTTATTATAACCTTGAAGTGATGCTTCGCAACGTGGGGCGCAACAACGGCACTATCGGAGTATGCGGATCCTGTATGGACGCGCGCGGGATAACGGATGACGAGCTGATCGAGGGCGCGCATCGCAGTTCCATGGACGAGCTGACCGAGTGGACTGCGAACGCTGACAAAGTCCTCGTATTTTAACGATGGCACACACCGCAATTGTTTTAGGAGCCGGTATCGGTGGCGTGGTTGCCGCGAACGAGCTTCGAAAACGATCTGAAAAGGCTGACCGAATTGTTCTTGTCGATCGCAACGCAATTCATCTGTTTGCGCCATCACTCTTATGGCTTGCGGTCGGTAGCCGAACCGCGAATGAGATTCAAAGGCCCATCGGCGAGCTGCTACGGCGCGGAATCGAGTTCGTGCAAGGAACCATCGATTCGATAGACGCCACGAATCGCGTCGCAACGGTCGACGGCCGCCGCTTGGCGGCGGATGCGATTGTCATCGCGCTCGGTGCTGAGCTGGCCCCCGATGCTATTCCGGGTTTGGCCGAGGCCGGGCACAACTTCTACACCCTCGACGGTGCGCAGTCATTACGCGATGCGCTCAAGGCGTTCAAAGGTGGGAGAATTGTCGTAATGACGGCCGGCGCACTCTACAAATGCCCCGCAGCCCCATACGAAGCCGCGATGCTTATTGAGGCTGCGCTGCGCAAGCGAGGCGTCCGAGAAAAGACTACGATAGAGATGCACGCAGCAGAACCCGCTCCTATGGGCGTCGCCGGACCAGCAGTTTCCAACGCCATCAAAGCAATGCTGCACAACAAGAGGATCACATATTCATCAAATCAACAAGTGGAGTCCGTTGATCCTACCGCGCGCGTGATCACTTTCTCCGGCGGCTCCTCAACGGCTTACGACTTGCTGGCGTACGTTCCGCCACATCGTCCGCCAGGTGTTGTGACCAGATCTGGCTTGGCCGGTGAGACAGGGTGGATTCAAGTGGACCGCTCGACGCTCGCAACGACCTTTACTGGCGTTTACGCGATCGGCGACATCGTAACCATCCCTCTGTTAATGGGGAAACCGCTTCCAAAGGCGGGCGTTTTTGCGCATGCAGAGGCGACTGTCGTTGCCCGCAACATTGCAGATGCCCGGCGGCGGAAGCCACCGGCGTCAACCTTCAACGGGCACGGAGCTTGTTTCGTCGAGAGCGGAGATGGCAAGGCTGCGATCGGTAGCGGCGACTTCTTTGCCGAGCCAAATCCGCGCATTAACTTGAAAGCACCGTCATTGTTGTGGCACCTGGCGAAGATCGCCTTTGAAAAAAGATGGCTCAAACGGTGGCCATTCTGATTAGTAATACCATAGGGAGGTAATTGCAAATGTTAACTCGATATGCGCAGCTCAGCCCACTCGCTCTCGCCGCCGGTTTCGGTGTTGCCGCTCTGGCCGGCGTGATTCTCTTTTGCGCGCCGATGGCGTTTTCGATGTTCGGCATGCACGGTTACGGGATGATGGGCGGCGCCGGCTATGGGATGATGGGCGGCCCCGGCAATTATAGGATGGGGGCGGGCGTCGCGTTTTTCATGGGCGGATGGGCAGTTGTCGTAAGCGCAATCGCGGGCGCAATTGTCGCCGCGATCTATAACTCGCTGCTGCCCAAAAGAAGTACGCCTCACGACTAATCTTGGTGCGGATTCGTCTCGTCGAACTCCCAATGGCTGCTAAAGAGCTAAACGCGGTGCTAAAAATGGCGAAGACCCTGCCGCAACCCGCTGATTGGCGTCAGGATCTTCGCAAAGTGGCTCCGGATGTTGGACTCGAACCAACGGCCCGCTGATTAACAGTAAGCGGTGCTGCCGACCGGGATTTTAGGCGGCTTCAGTTATCTCGGATTGCCTGGGGCGGCCAGCGCCGGAAACCCTAATCTTTGAACGCGGCGGCGAGCCATGGATTCCGAACACCTTTGGGACCGCATTTTATGAAACGCTCGATCGTTGCGGCTTGAAGCATATCAGGCTGCACGACCCGCGCCATTCATTTGCGACGATGGCCCTCGAAGCCGGAGTCGATCTGAAGATGGTTTCGGCGGCGCTTGGCCACTCCACGATCGTGACGACAGCAGATCTCTATGCGCATGTTACAGAGTCTTTGCGCAAAGACGCGGCCGCGAAAATCGACGACGCTCTCGGTTCAGCTTTGCGCCGTGCGAAGTAAACGCGTTATCAAAATGTCATCAGTCAGAGCGAAATTGCACTAAATTCCCTCGTGGATTTGGTGGATTTGGTGCCCAGAAAGGG
>PLLF01000007.1 GCA_003140855.1 Vulcanimicrobiota bacterium | reverse complement strand
CTAGGAAGGAGCAGTATAAATGCTCAAACCGACGCACATTAACAAGGAGCGGAACTGTTCCCCATTGCTTGCCCTCTACTTGAATCTAGCTGTCGTTACCATTACCGTGGGCGGAGGCTGCGGGGCCGTGACTTTGATGTGCGTCTTGCGCGTATACAGATGCCTGGGCCGATTTACGCCAAGCGCAAGAAGAAACGAAAGTCCAAAACCCAGACCGCGCTTTAGAGATTTTTGCGTTTATCGCTTCATTTGATTGGCAGCGCGTAAAAAGTATGAATGTGCTGAAAGCGGGACACGGCTAAGGCGGCAGTTTGCCCGCTGCTATATCAAGCGAATCAGCGATTTGCGCCATGCCACGAACGGTGAAATAGTCGCCATTCCGTATGGACATAATGAGATCGGTTCGCCCCAATGCGGCTTCAAGGCCATCGACGAGCGGTCCAATACGGCGGGTGTATTCCGCATGCACGGTGGTGTCTATGGATTCGGCAGATTCCGTTCTTCCGTGATATGCGACCAACGCTTTGCGGATTGCCTGAGCGAAGCTCGCGAGTGACCTTCGCAGTAGGGGAATTTACCCTAGACTTATAGGTTTCGTGATCTGATCCCGAGCAGATGTTGTGGGTCCTTGGAAGATGAACGCAACATACGGTGTATGCGACCTATTGTAAGACCCATCGAACATCTGTTTGCGAGGTCGGCGCAGTAAGAATGTCGCATCGCGTCCGGCTCAAGTGGACGGCGATGAAGAGAAAAGACCTCGCGCCGAATTCGATTCGGAATTCGAGCCATGCGAATTTGTGATCTGGCCAGGGCGCACGAAGTGCGGCTCGACGCATCGCTACGCCGAGCTGCGATCCGATTCACTTAAGCGGCCACAGGTCGCGTTTCTATGCGATCAAGGTCATAGGTGCATTTGGGACGGGCGCGGGCAGTGGATTCCCTTGGATATCTTCGAGCCCGGTGGTATGCATGACGACATGTTTGTACGTGACTTATTTCCTGGCAAACCTCGAACGCGCCCGGTTTCTCTCGAAATCAAAGAGCCTGCGCAGCATCGTCACCGGACAGCCAAGGCATGCGCCGTTTGCGACGCGCCTCCGTTCGCCGGCGGCCGCCGTGATTTGCTTTTCTGGCTCAACGAACATCGGCCAACATTTTTCCGAGACGATGTGGTTGATCTGGTGCGTACTCACTTTCAGGGAATGGGAGTCGACTACCATGACAACTGGTACGGCGCGCTTCCCCCACTTCTCGTGGCCAAAATCGAAAAACATTTAGCAGAAGCTAGACTTGAGCCCGATCACGGCATACCGGTTGCGATACTACGCGCAATACAGCCCGAGCTCACGACGGCGGAGATCAACGTCGCCTGCGGCGCGTTTACATTTCCGCTGTGCAAGCGTTGCAACCGCGCGAAGAGCAAGAGCCTCGAGGATTTGGAGGTGCTGAGCGAGCGATTCGCGCGCCAGTATTGGAACGGAAATCGCGATTTGGCGATGAGAGATCCATCCTGGGCGCACATTTCGTCGCTCTATATGAAAGCGTTGCGCTACTCTCGGAGAGCGGCTAACGCGGAAAATCCGTAAGCCTGGCTATCTTGCCGCTCATGATGCCGGCGATTTCAGCGTCCCGATTCGTGGAGGCGTCATTCTCCATCAGCATTATCACGTGCGCAGTGATGAGCCGGACCTTGCGGATTGAGGTTGTATCGCCATATAGGTCGATCTCGACGTCGACATAGCGCTCGCCATCGTCGATCGCACTGACGATATGTTCCGCATTCTCAGCCGAGACCAAATGTGTCGCATTGGAGAGGACGACGGTGTATGTTTGCGCTTCCATGTTCTTTATCAATAGTCCGGAAATCACGGGATTACTTTGGGATAAGGCTGCGATTTGGCGGCGTTGTCAGGGTGCAATTTTAGTTTTCCACAGGGTGTGAACGCCGTGCATAGTGCGAATATGTGCATTTAGTGGCCCCGGCTGAGCACGCGGCGTGGCGATCGCGCGGGACCGGCAAAGGTTAAGGCTTTGTCCAGCGTGGGAGCGGCGGACTGCGCCGTATGCACTAAATGCTCCGGCTAGCAGAAGTGCTCCGATACCAAGGCCGGCTCCGAGGCGCATCGCATATTCCTTAGCACAAGGATCAAGAACGCCGCTGTGGCTGCAAACGCGAATCCAGCATCGTTGCTGAGAGTCTTGAAGTGATACAGCGCAAAAAGTAGCCCAAGCCACACTGCGGTAATCGTGCTGCTCCATTTGTAGACAGGGCTCTGATCGAGCTTCCTTCCTCTTAACAGTGTGATGAATATCGGTAAGAAATCCCAGATAAGATACACCAAGAACATGAACGTTAAGGCGAGATTTCCATGCCGGGCGTCGGATACCGACTAAAAATACCGCGTGAACGGAAACTTCACGGTCTGGGTGTCGGCCCATCCCGGCGCGGCCGCGCTATCCCTTCCGTTCATGAACTCGATGAACGGGAGTCTTGCTGTGCCGTCCACCTGCCGGTGAAGTTCGCTGCGAACGGCGTTCGCATCTTGCAGCGGCGTCGCCTCGCACTCCGCGGTACCCGTTGCCTGCGTCGTTTGAACCGCAACAACCAATCCATTGCGGTTCTCCATAAGCGCATGTGCCAAATACCCGATGACTGTGCGCATCCGGTTGGCGACGAGGTGCGAACTTTAAGCCAAGATTTCTGGAGCGTGTTTTACCTAGTCCAAAACGCCGCAGCGATGCCCCCGCCGCACTGACGCGTGGGTGATGGGAAGCGAGGCGCCAGCGCTCATCTGAGCTGCGTCGCTTTTTTTATGCGCGCGACTCGTCGGTCCCCCAAATCACGCCCGCGCGGGTAGTCGATCGACACATGAGCGGTTCTTGCAACTTGTAAGGCATCATTGTGAGCGAAAGCGGGATAACGCTGGCCACTGTCGGCGAATTCGCTCGTCGCGAACGCCCGGAGTACGGGCGCAACGCCGCCGGCGTGATCGCCGTGGGATTCCTGCTCACATACTTGCTGAAGGCGCGGAGTCGCCGCGGCCGCCTTAAGCAATGGGTGCTTGTTGATTACCATCATCATAAGTAGTCGGCGCCTTGTCGCTGCCGTTGCAGCGTCGGCGTGGGGGTGGTCCAACGTACAGATTAGAGTACAATCAAAAAACACCACAATATGTAACCGCCGTGATTCCGTGAGCCTCCGAGTGCTGTCGATTACGAGTCATACGAATAGGTCACGAAGCTGCGTTGTGGTCGTTCCGGACGCAAGCATTTCTCCGTGGCGACCAAGCCTGCGCCCTCGCCTTAGGCGTCTATTTGCCTTCCAGATAGTTGCGACGATCGAAAGTTGGCGCGTAACGTTGCAGATGTTCCGCGAGAATATCCGCATTTTTACTTAGATCAAGCCACTCTGGATAGCTTTGAACGATACCTACGTCGGCGTAAGGAGGCAAACGGCTAGCGAATAAGTCCAGTTTCGTGAGAAACGCGGATAGCTCGCGGCAATCCGCTTCGCCGATTCCAAGAGATTTCGCATCTGTTCGACAGAGGTTCTCGGCATCGAGATCACTGAAAATTGTGTTAATTAATTCGGAAAATGAACTCCAGATGTTTGGCTCTGCGCCGGACCACACGCGCCTCTGATAATCAAGATCCGAGACCTCAGCAATGCGTCCGAGCAGTTGCTCTAGCCGTAGACGCGGAAGCAAAGCGTCGTTTTTATTGTTCAATGTGGACTACTGCTACTGGCACTAGCGCCCTCCGTGATCTTTCCGAAATCGAAGTCACCTGGTTTGATGTGAGCCGCCGGGTCGCTATCGCTCACGGGCTTTCCGCTAGCGTCCCGGGATTTACCGTTAATCTTCACTTTGAAGAATGGGCCTCTTTCGTTTGGGTCCTTCCGATTGGGATCTCCCGGCTCGAATCGCACGTTGTTGTATGAGTCCTGGGTCCACGTCGTCCCCCTCCCGCTTCGACTTGCTCCTTGGGCCCAGTTCCCCGGTACGCCTCCGGGCCTGGTCGCCTGCCCTGGCCCATCCCGGTGGAAAGCTTTCCACACCAATCCGACCGTGATACCGATGCCAACTATAGCGCCAGCAATTCCTCCCGCCACTGCCTCTCCGGCGCCACACGGCTCTAATACTATACAAACGATAGTGCCGCCGGCTGCTGCTCCGGCCGCGACTGGAACATAGCCGCTGGGATCGCCGTATTGTAACGGATTGTTGTGATTGTACATGTAGGGCTTTTGCGACATCGGATCGTGCACGTCGCCCGCATAGGCGTCGGGCGTCGACCACTGGCCGGTATTGGAGTCCTGGCTGCGCACGCC
>PLLF01000048.1 GCA_003140855.1 Vulcanimicrobiota bacterium | reverse complement strand
TTCAACGTCTTCGGTCCCAACGAACAGCACAAAGGCGAGATGCGCAGCTTGGTGGACAAAGCTTTTCATCAGATCCAGGAAACCGGCTCCATCCGGCTGTTCAAGAGCTACCGCAGCGAGTATCGCGACGGCGAGCAGCGCCGCGACTTTCTGTACGTCAAAGATGCGACCGAAATGACGCTGCACCTCGCCGAACGTGAAGCATACGGCTTGTACAACCTGGGTTCGGGTCAAGCGCACACGTGGCTCGAGTTGGTGCGGCCGATCTTTCGTTCGCTGCGAGTGCCCGAACGGATCGAGTTCATCGATATGCCGGCCGAGCTTCGCGACAAGTACCAATACTGCACGTGCGCCACAATCGACCGCCTGCGCGCAACGGGCTACGATCGCGCCGTGACTCCGATCGAGCGAGCGGTCGACGACTATGTCTCCAACTATTTGCTGCCCGGCCGCGGGCTCGATCCCGCGCAGGCCGAAACATCCGCCGCACTTAATCGCAGCGCATGAGTTCTCGCGCAGATCGCCGCCGGCACGAACGGGGCGGATCCGGCCCGCCGCCGCGCCGCGATCCCATGGTGCCGATTTACATTGGACTGGCGGTCATCATCGTCTTGATTTTTGCCGGCTTCGGCATCATGTCGTGGATACAAAACTCGCAGCGCGACGCGCAGCAGAGTTTTGTAACCTCAACCCCTACGCCTGGCCCCGCCGCGAGCCGCAAACCGGTTGTATTGGAACCGACGAAGACTCTCGGCAAAGATACTTTCAAAATCGCGCTCAACGAATCGGCGGATCTTCGGTCCGGCGGCCGGGGGACAGCGGTTGACGGCATTCCGTGCCAAAGCATGGAGCAGGCAGTCTTGCACGTCCACGCGCAGCTGTCGCTGTTCGTTAACGGCGTGCAGATCGCGATTCCGCGTAACGTTGGGATCGTGGGGGCGATAACGGGCGTCTGTCTCTATTGGATCCACACGCACGATAACAGCGGCGTCATCCATCTCGAGGCCGGCAGCGCGATTCCGCCCAACGGCGGCAACTACACGCTCGGAAACTTTTTCGATATCTGGGGAGAGCCGCTCAGCCACGCGCAGGTCGGCCCGTTCAAAGGTCCGGTCACCGCTTTTGTCAACGGCTCGCAGTATAACGGCGACCTAGCAACGATTCCGTTACGCGCGCATCAACAGATCGTGCTCGAAGTCGGCAAGCCCGTCGTGCCTCCGCCGAATTACACGTTCCCGCCCGGGGACTAAGTAACTGTGAGCGTTTTTGCCGGAATGGTGGGCGCCGCTCTTTTGGCTGTGGTCATTCCGGCGCACGGAACCGTGCTTGCGGTCACGTCTAAGAACACTGCGATCGTCCGGAACGAAGCCGTAACGGGCATGCTGCCTTCGATGACGCGTGCCTACTGGATAGAACCGGCGATTCGCGTGAGCGCCGGCAGTGGCATCGACGGATTCATCGACGAGCGCACGCGGCCGTGGCGCTGGTACGATGCCACGATTGCGGACAAATTCGTGGCCGGCTTGCCGGCGACGGGCAAGGTTATCGCGCTCGACGCCGGCTCGTTTCTACCGCACACGCAGCTGGTCGATCAGCGCGGGCGGCTAGTTGACCTGGCAGCGTTTCATCAGGTCACCCTGACCAGCTTCATCTTCACACGCTGCCAGGACGAATGCCCTGTGATCGCGGCAAAATTCGTTGCGATGCAGCGGCAACTCGACGCGCGGCACTTCCATCTGTTTCTGATCACCATCGATCCGATGTATGACTCGCCCTACGTGATTGCGAGATATGCGCGGCAATTCGGAGCGCGCCCCGATTCGATCTCGTTCCTGACGGGGCAGCCTCACGAGATTGCCAATCTGCTCGACCGGTTTGGTATCACCTCGCTGCAAAACGGCGATTCGAGCTTCATTCACAGCGACAGGGTATTTTTGGCTGGGCCGGACGGCAGAATCACACAAGTCTTGCAAACATCCGGATTTACGACCGATTCGCTTGTGGCTCAAGCGAAGCACCTAGCGGGGATGATCGCCAGTCCGTTCGGGCGGTTTCAGCTGTGGCTGATCGCCGGCGTCACGGCACTCTGCGGCGGCAATCAGTTCGCCGGAATCGTCGCGCTCGAAACGGTGCTGTTCTTGATTATCGCGGGTATCTCGTTCGTTGCGCTCGGATGGGCTGTGCGAAGAATCTGGGGAAATACCTGACGTGGGAGTCCCGCGAAAGCCTGTAGCCCCGCCAACCCCCGAGCAGGCTGCTTTCCTCGAGCGGGCGATCGAGCAGTACGGCAAGGCGACCTATAATTTCGCCTACCGCCTCACCCACAACGAAGCCGATGCCCGCGACCTCAGCCAAGAAGCGTTCATCCGGGTCTACCGCGCCTGGCGCTCCTTCCAGCCGGGCACGTCCTTTTTGTCCTGGATCTACCGGATCGTCACGAATCTGCACCGGGACGAACTTCGGCGAAGGAAGGGACGTTATCAGGAAGAGATCCCCGAGGACAACGCACCCCAGGAGTTCGCGGGGGGACGGCCACTGGCGGTAACGCCTATCGAGGAGTACGTCGAGAGCCAGTTGAGCGAACCGCTCGCGCGGTCGCTCGAACGCCTCTCACCCGACCAGCGCCAAGTGATCGTCCTGGCCGATATCGAGGAGTACAGTTATCAGGAAATCGCCGAAATCATGGGCTGCTCGATCGGCACGGTGCGTTCGCGGCTTCACCGGGCACGGGCACTACTTCGCAGATTAGTACAGAGACAACTGGAGCAAAAAGAACAATGACCGAGCATCTTGCCAACCAAACATTAATCGACTACATGCACGCAGGGCTCGCTCCCGAACAGGACGCGCACGTCTACGCGCACATCGAATCGTGTGCGGCTTGCCGCAGCGACTATGACGCCGAGCTGGCGCTGACCGACATGCTCCGAACGTATGCAACTCGCGAGACGCGCGAATTGCCGTCTTCTGTGAAGGCCGAGATATGGGAACGCATTCGCGCAGCCCGTCCCTCGCCGCTGCGCAATCTGGCGGATTGGCTCCGTCCCGCGGTCACGCTGCCTGTCGCCGCCGCGCTTGCGCTCGGCATTTACTTCGGCACGTCCTATCTCGGACCGCACGGCGCCGCCTCGATCGACGCAGCTTACTACTTGCAAGATCACGCCGCGCTCAACAGCACGGTCCCGTTCAGCGACCGCGCAACTGCGAGCGCCGCCGATTTGGAATCCTCGAGTGCGCCTAAACCTCAGAGCGCCGTTGCGGTAACCGCTTCCTACACGGCGGGTACGAATCCGTAGATCCGGTGCGCTTGCGTTTGCGCTGACGGCGCTGCTGCTCGGTGCGGCGCCGCGCAACGATCCGGCGCAACTCTTGCGGCAAGCCGTCTTAGCATACAGCCAACTTTCTTACGTCGGACAAATTCAGAACGTCGATTTTGGAACGAACCGCGCCGACGCCGTCCTTTTCAGGGTAGAGCATCGCGCGCCGGATTTGACGCGCCGCTGGTATCTCGCGCCCGAAGCACTCTACGGTGATTCGATCATCAGCCGCGGCACGATGGAATACGACATCGACGTGCACCGGAATCGCGTGGTCGTCGCGCGCAACGACGCGCTGGACGATCAGATCGCGTTCGACGACAATTTCGGACTACTGCTACGCAATTACAAGGCCGTGCTCGCGCCGGATACGAGCGTGGCGGGCCGCCGCGCGTTCCAAGTTCTGCTCGTGAATAAGTATACTGGCGAAACGGTCATCCGGCTGTCGCTGGACGCGCAAACGAAACTCGTTTTAGAGAAAGACCGCTTCGGCAGCAACGGGACGGTTACGAGCCAAATGCGTTTCGAGCAAATCCGCTACACGGCGGTCCCGACGCAGGTTTTCGATGTGCCCACGGGGTTCACGCGCGTGCACGGCCAAGACGAAGGGCTGCCCTCCAACGATTTACAAGCGCTGGTGAAAACCGCCGGTTTTCGCGCGCTCGGGCCAAAATATCTGCCCGACGGTTTCTTGCCGATCGCCGGCGAGCTGACCGACGTCAAAGGCGTGCGCACGCTGCATTTGATGTATTCGGATGGCTTGCGCACCGTCTCACTGTTTGAAAACGCGCGCGGCGCCGCGGTGGACATGAGCCACTACACCGTTCATTCCACGAAGCTGCAATCGCGTGACGCGCAATACGTGCAGGATGGCCCGACGACGCTCTTGGCGTGGAGCGACGGCGTGCTGCATTTTGCGCTCGTCGGCGAACTGACGCTGGGCGAGCTCATGCGAATCGGCGCCTCAGTATAAAGGCCCATAGGCTCTAGCGGAGAGCTACACTGCACCGATTACCGCGGGCAGCGCGCCGTCACTGATCTACAAAGTCACCACCGGCGCATTTGCGATCTTCGGGATCTCGGTCGGACCTTAGGAGACTGAGCCTTCGATCCGGTTGAGCAACTCTCGCTGAGCCACTGGGATGGCGGCGCCTTCGGCGCCGCCATCTTGCGTTTGGGCGGCATTGTGCACCTCGATAATATCCGCAACGGATTGCGAAAGCGCCGCTAAATCGTAGCCGCCTTCCAACACGTACGCAACGCGGCCGCCGCAAAATTCCTGTGCGATCGCGTTGATAGCGGCGGCAAGATGCTTCGCGGCGCCAACCTCTACGCCCAAGTCGCCGACCGGATCGCCGCTAACATAATCGAAGCCTGCGCTGACGATTAAGAGACCGGGCCGCGTGCGTTCTACCGCAATGCGCAGCAGCCGTTCCCATAGCGCAATGAACGGCTCGGTGCCGAAATCGTGCGGCGGCAACGGCACGTTGATGATCGCGTCGCCCCCCGGGAGCGCGTAGTTTTCGGCGGAGCTGCCCGTTCCCGGATAGGCGGGAAACGCGTGCGCCGACACGTACGAAAGGCCCGCGCCGCTAACGGCTTGCGTCCCGTTGCCATGATGGTAGTCGAAATCTACGATCAGCGTGCGCGCGCCGAATTGCGCCTGCGCGGCGCGCGCGGCGACCGCGACGTTGTTGAAAACGCAGAATCCCATGCCGCGCGCGGCTTCGGCATGATGGCCGGGCGGACGCACGATCGCAAACGCGCTTCCGTGCTCGTGCATGGCGGTCTCCATTGCGACCACGGCACCGCCTGCGGCTCTCAGCGCGACTGCAAAAGAGCGTTCGTCAACAGCGGTGTCGCCGGTTGAAAGGTAGCCCGCGCGATCGCGCATCGCTGAAATTTCGGCGCGCACGAGATCGATGTAGCCCGCTTCGTGGACGCGGGCGATCTCTTCTACGGTAGCGTCGCGGGGCGCGAGGACGTCTTTGAATTTTCCGTTGCGGCACAAAAAATCGGCGATCGCTTGAACGCGGCCTGGTGATTCCGGATGCGGAATCCCGCATAAGTGATCGCCGTAGAGCTCGTCGTAGACGATCCTCAAACCATTAGTGCTTCTTCGTGGCCGGCTTGCAGTCAGCCGCCGCCTTGGCTTGGAGCTGTTTGTACTCTTTGGTTCCCTGCTTCATCATCTTCAGAAGGCGGCTGAAGGCGCTGCATGCCTTAGCCGGCTGTTTGGTCTGTTCGAACGACACGCCCATCATGTAGAGATAGTCGGGATGCTGCGAAGTGTAGTTCTTCAGCTGGGTGTCCAAGATATTGAACAGCTGAGCGGCTTCCTTGTAATGTTTCGTGCTGTAATCCGAACCCGCGATGCAAGCCAGGGTGTCGGGATTGCGCGCCATCTGAAACGATTGCGCACACGCCAAGCGCGCCGCCACATATTGGTGGCTGGAAACGTAGGCTTGCCCGAGCAGCGCGAAGGTTTGCGCGCTTGGAGCAGCGTCGGCGAGCTGTTTCAGGTAACGCGCCGCCTCGGCCGGCTTGTTTTGGCCCATCTTCAACTGGGCGAGATCGATCAGCGCGCTGGTATCGGTTTTGTCGATGCGGATCGCTTGCGTGAACTGCTGCTCGGCGCGTCCGGGTTGGCGGTTGGCCATCCAGTACTCGCCGTAGGCCGTGTGCAAACTCGAGATCGCCGGATACTGTCTGAACGCAGCTTCGAAGACCGCTTGTGCCTGCCCCGGCTGTTTAGCGGTCGAATACATCAAGGCTTTTTGAACGATGATGGTAGCTTTCTCGTAATCGTTGGTCCCTGCAGCGACCGCATCGTCGAAAGCCTGCGCCGAGCCTGGGATGTTATTCTGTTTCGCAAGGATGCCCGCGCGGAAGACCAACGCTCTGACGTTCTTCGGATCCGCCGCGATGGCGCGATCGATCGCCGTTAATGCATTGGGCAGCGTATTTTGTGCGACCCAGGTTTGTGCATCTTGAATGAGCGGGTTGATGTCCTTGGTGTCGAGCGTGTATGCCTGGTCGAACTGCTTGCGCGCGTCGTCCCATTTTTGCTCGGCCCCAAGCACCATCCCTAAAGCCGTGTACGCCGAAGGCTCCGTCTTGTTAAACGTCACGGCGCGATTGGCAATGCGTTCGGCATCTGCAAAACGCGGGGGCGTGGACCGCAAATAGAGTTGCGCGAGTTGATTTAAGATCGCCAGATTGGTGGGCTCGAGATTAGAAGCCGCTTCGAGGTCCGCGGTCGCCGCGCGCAAATTTCCGGTTGCCTGTTGGGCGGCTCCGTCAAGGAAATACACTTGCGCGGTTTTCGTTCCCAGCTGCATGACGTGCTGGGTCAGTTGCAGCGCGGCCTGCGCGGCCTGCGGCGAACCTAGCCCGATGAATTGGCCGGCCAGTTCGATCATCGCGTCACGATCGTTGGGGTTTGCTTTCAACCGTGCCTGAAGCCGCGGAATCGCGATTTGAGGCGGCTCGGGAGAAGCCGTTGGTAGGGGCGCGGGCGTGGGCGACGGCGTCGCGGTCGCGCGCGCAGCGACCAGGGTCGCATGCGCGGTTCCCCCGGAGAAAGCAAGCGCCGAACCGAGCGCGGCCACAAACGAGGCGACCAATAGGATACGTTTCAAGTTTCAATCCTTATAGAAATTGCTACGGTGGTAACGCCCCAGCGGCGATGAACGTCACGCGTGGGCGGCCTTGGCCTTTTGGACCAGAGCAGTAAGCGCGGGTACTATTTGAAAGAGATCGCCGACGACGAGCAAGTCCGCGGTCTCGCCAATCGGTACGGTTCCATCCCGGTTGATCGCCACGATCGTTCCGGCCGTCTGCATCCCGACTTTGTGCTGAATCGCACCCGAAATGCCCACGGCGAGATAGAGCTGAGGGCTGACGATCTTGCCGGTTTGACCGATCTGCAGGCTGTATGGCACCCAGCCCGCATCGGCGGCCGCCCGCGAAGCGCCTACTGCCCCCCCGAGAGCATCCGCCAATGGTTTGAGCAAGGTTTCGAAGGGCTGCGGCCCGCCCAATCCGCGGCCTCCGCTGACGACGACCGGCGCCTCCTCGAGCCCAAGCTCGCCACTAGCCTCTTCAACATCGCTCTCGACGGCCATCTTGTAAGACTTACCGGGCGGCTTTTCGATCGAAAGAACTTCCGCGCCCATCGACTTTGGAGCGGCGGAAAAAGCGTTCGGCCGCACGGTGATCACGCCGTAATCGCCGGCTTTGAAGGCGCACGTCGTTATCGTGGAGCCTTGCAGCTTGGGAGCGACGCACTGGACGCGGCCGTTCTCGACGCGCAGCTCCGTGACATCGGAGGCCAGGCCGGCGTTCAGACGCGCGGCGATGCGGCCCGCGATGTCGCGACCGAGCATCGTGTTCGGCACGAGAACAACGGACGGACCTGTCATCTTCGCGACCGCTTCCAAGTAATCGACGAACGGATCGAGCAGATACTTGTCGACGTCGGGATCGTCGGTGTAATGGATTTTGTCGAGCGGATGGTTTTGCAGCTGCTGCGCAAGCGCCGCCGCGCCGCTTCCGGCCACGACCGCATGCGCTTTGCCGCCTAATGCGTCCGCAAGGCGGCGCGCTTCGGCGGCAAGCTCGAACGTCACTTTGCGAGTCTGTCCGCCGCTGTGCTCGACGAAAACGATAACGTCGCGCATCAGACGAGTTTTCGCTCGCGCAGAAAATCGAAGATCGCTTGCGCGCCGCTCGCACCGTCGGCAGCTTCCACCACGCGCGCTTTTTCGCGCGATTTCGGAGCAGCAATCGCCACGACTTCCATTTTCGCGCCGTCGCTTCCGAGCGGCCGATCGATGCCGGCATCGGCGGCCGAAAGAATTTCGATCGTTTTTTTCTTCGCACCCATGATGCCTTTGAGCGACGCATAACGCGGTTCGCCGACGGCCATCGTTACGGTAACGAGCGCGGGCAAAGGCCCGGTCACAACTTGATAGCCCGTGTCGGTTTCGCGCTGTGCTTTTATGCGGCCGTCCCCGATCTCTTCGATCTTGCGCACGTTTGTGAGGCCGGGAACGCCGAGATATTCAGCAAGCGCACCCGGTACGCCACCGGTATTTCCGTCATCGGAAAGCGCGCCGGAGAGGATCACGTCGAAGCCGACCTTTTTGAGCGCCTGCGCCATCGCGTACGACGTCAGCGAGACGTCGCTGCCTTCCAAAGCCGGATCGCTCAGCATGACGGCGTCGTCGGCGCCCATCGCGAGCGCTTTGCGCAGCGACTCTTTCATGCTCTCCCGAGCCATGGTAAAAATTGTGACGGTCGTCTCGGGTCCGAGGCGCTCTTTTAATTGAAGCGCCGCTTCGATCGCGTACTCGTCGAAGGGATTGAGCGCGGTATCCACGCCCGTGCGCACCAAACGTTTGGTGGCGGGATCGATGCGCCTTACGGCGTTTGGATCCGGCACCAACTTCACGGTCACGACAATCTTCAAGGCGGGGGCCTTCATTGCGCCCGCTGCAGGGACGCCCCTGCCGTCGCGGAATGTAGCGGCAGATGAATTTAGGAATCATTGTCATATTCGCCGTACTCGCGTCACCGGCTCCGTCGCCGTCACCGGCGGCCCCGCCGGCAAACGACCCGTGCGGCGGTTCGACAACGAATATGCTGGCAACACTGAACCGGCCTACGATCGGCTTTAGCGCGTGCGCGGTCAAGCCGCGCCAAAGCGTTTGGGAGTTAGGTTACAACAACGTTTTACAATCGGATGGCTCGCGAGCCGCGGTCTATCCGCAAGGGTTTATTCGCTTTGGCGTTGCGCCTAAGATCGAAGTCGACGCGATCGGCCCACTCTACGAAGTTCAGCAAGCGCAGGGAGCGGTTCAGCGGGGCTTTCTCGACGCCGGCGTCGGCGCGAAATACGAATTTTTTCAGGATGAGTCGAGTGTGGCGGCCGTGGATCTTCTGTACTCTCTGCCGACCGGCGCGCCCGCTTTCACGGCCGGCGCCCCAATTGCAACGCTCAATCTCGACTACGGACGTTCGCTCTCGCCGGTTTCCGGATTCGCGACGACCATCGGCGTGCAATCTTCTTACTCACAGGATTCGAACGGACGCAGCGCACGCTTCACGTCGCTCGTTCCGTCGGTTGCTTTTACGACGCAGGCAAATCCGCGAACGCAATTCTATGCCGAGGCTTTCGGTCAAACGCGCGTTCGGCCCGACGGCGGTACCCTGTTCGGAATCGACGGCGGCATACAGTACATGCTGTTGCCATGCCTCGAACTCGACGCCGAGCTCGGCCAAACGGCAACGGATCTCGCGCGCGCCCATTATTTCGGATTCGGTTTTGGGCTAAGGTTCTAGAACGCACGGAGTCGTATATGCATATCATGCATCGTCTATTTTTCGCCTGCGCTATCGCGCTTATACTGTTCGCGCCGTCACTCTCCGCGCGCGCCGCCCTTCCGCCGCCGCTTCCTACGCCGGCAAGTTCGTTCGACGCCGGTTCAATTCACGTCGACACGTACGGAACGCCCGGCAAACGCGCGGTCATCTTCATTCCGGGTTTGACCTGTGGTCCGTGGCAATGGTCCGGCGAGATTTCGCAGTTCTCAGGCAACTATACAGTCTATGCGTTGACGCTGCCGGGATTCGATGGACGTCCTGCGATCACGACCCCGCTCTTCACGACGGTCGCCGCGGATTTTTGGACGATGCTGCAGGCGCACGCCATCGTAAAACCGGTCATCATCGGACACAGCTTGGGCGGCACGCTGGCCATCCTGCTCGCCGAGCAGCATTCGGACCGCTTGGGCGGCGCGATCGCCGTTGACGGGCTGCCGATCTTTCCAGGAATGGAAAGAATGACCGCCGATCAGCGCGCGCAGGTGGGAGCGCGCATGACTGCTACGATGACCTCGGCTACAACACCCGAGGAGTTTGCAGCGATGGAAAAGAGCTATGTGCTGCCTTACCTGATGACGTCACCCGCCGATATCGCAGCCGTGGCTCCGCTCGCGGCGCGCAGCGATATTGCCGCCGCAGCCGCATGGACGACCGAAGATGTGGCGCTAGATTTGCGCCCGCAGCTGACGAGCGTTACCGTCCCATTCTTGGAGATCGCTCCATTTGACGCCACGTTCGAAGCCAAAGTGCTGCCCAATGCCGCCGCCAAACGCAGCTATTATGAATCTTTGCTGGCAAACGATCCGGCAGCGGACGTGCAGATCATCGAGCCGTCGCGCCACTTCATCATGTACGATCAGCCGCAAAAGCTGCATGCTGCGATCGCTACATTCCTAAGGCAGCACCCGCCGGGCTAAACGTGTTCGTCGGGTTCGGCGTGGTGCGCGTCTTTTTGATCGTCGGCGTTCGGATTTAGGTCGGTGTCACTATACACGGCTTCGGCCGATTCGAGTGCGTCGCTTTCCCGCTCGGCTTTATCTTCGTCCTCGAGTCGTTCGCGTTCCATAATCGCTCCTTACTCTGCGCGCACGCCGAGCTCGTCGAGATGCCGCCGCATCTCTTCGGGGTCCGCATACACGCGATAGGCTCCTGCTTGTTCCAATTCTTGTTGCCCGTATCCGCCGCTCAATAAGCCTACACCCAGGAAATTCGCGCGCCGGGCGGCCAGCATATCCCACACGCTGTCGCCGACCACCATCGTGTCGACATCTTTCGCGCGCAGCACCTTGGCTGCCGTCAAGAATAAATCGGGGTCCGGTTTGGCGCGTTTCACGTCTTCGCGGGTGATGATTTTTTCATCCTCGCGGCCGAGCAGCTTAAGCATCGGCCGGGCATTTCTCGCCCTGCCGCTCGTAGCGATGATATAAGGAATCTCGAGTTCGCGCAGTTCGGCCAGCAACTCGGGCGCTCCGGGCAAGACCGAAATTGTCGGGATCCGGCGTTCGAATTCTTCGGCGTGCAGCTCGTTCAGCCGGTTGAGCGTCGCCTCATCGAGCGGCATTTCGAGTTCGCGGGCGAGCGCACGAATCATCAACCCGCCGCTCATGCCGATCCGCCGGTGAATGCGCCAAATAGACAGATGGAAACCGCACGCGCGCAGCGCGGCATGCCACGCCATGACGTGCTGATAGACGCTGTCGACGAGTGTCCCGTCGAGATCGAAGATAAACGCAGGCAATTAGGGTTGCGCCTCCATGGGGAGGTTCTACCCGCTTAAATGAGTCGCGGTGTCGCCCGGAAGGAGCCCGAAGAGCAGATTTCGATGATTTGAGCGTTGGTGAGCCGCATGAACTGAGCGTTGCAGTATTCAAAGGGCTCGCCGGCCGCCGCGGCATCGTAACGCGCCTGAGCCTCAAAATTGAGGCCCGGACGCTGCCGGACCGTCTGATTCTTGAAATTCACCCGGTAAACGAGATCCTCGGCGAAAAGCGAGATCTCGCCACGCGCATTGGAATAGCCGCCGTAAATCGGCTCAGGTTTCTCTTCGACGGCTCCCTGCTTCGCTTTTACGAGCAAGACGTCGATGGGGGCAGGCGCGCAGATCATAACGCAACATGTAACTCGAAAAATGCAAAGAAGGTTGCAGAATGGCTAAACCGCAGACGATATCTCGCGCTTTTGAGCAGCGAAAGGCGAACTGCGCTTGAGAAGCTTCGAAAGGCTATTAAGGCCGCGGCGCCCAGGGCCGAAGAATCCATCAACCATGGCATCCCGGCCTTTCGTCTCAATGGGAAGATGTTAGTGGCCTTTGCCGCGGCTGCGAAACACTGTGCGTTCTATGCCGGAGCTTACCCGGTGAAAGCTCATAAGAACGAACTTAAGGCGTACGACACCGACAAAGGGACCATCCGCTTTCAAGCCGCGCGTCCATTACCCGCTACGCTGGTGCGAAAGCTGGTGAAGACTCGGATCGCGCAGCGCGCCGCCGCAAATTTACGACGGACAAAATAAAATGGGATGGCCGGGACTCGAACCCGGACGGCCTTTCAGCCAGCAAATTTTAAGTCTGCTGTGTCTACCGATTCCACCACCATCCCATAACAAAGGGGCGGTCGACTCTTATCGAATCGGCCGCCCCTTTACTGCTTGCGATAACCAACCCGGACGGGCGAAGGGCCGGCGGGCAACCGTTTCCAACCCTGCTTTCGTGGAGAAGAAATCGCCGCGATGATCTTCGAGGATCGCGCCGATGCGGGCCGGCGGCTGGCTGAAAAGCTGTCGCACTACAAGGACGCCGGCGTTCAGGTATTGGCGCTCCCGCGCGGGGGCGTGCCGGTGGCGTTTGAAGTGGCGCGTGCGCTTCGTGCCTCGCTCGATGTCTTCGTCGTGCGTAAACTCGGCGTTCCCGGGCATGAGGAGCTGGCGATGGGCGCGATCGCCTCGGGCGGCGTCCGCGTACTAAATGAAGACACGCTCGCGCAGCTGCGGATCGACGACGCGACGTTGAACGCCGTCACACAGGCCGAGCGCGAAGAACTCGAGCGTCGCGAAGCGGCTTATCGCGACGGTTTGCCGGCGCCGGACGTCGCGGGAAAGCCTGTTATTCTCATCGACGACGGGCTGGCCACCGGCGCGAGCATGTATGCCGCGATCGTCGCGTTGCGAGCGCGTTTGCCGAGCAAAATTATCGTTGCCGTACCGGTGGCACCGGCGGATGCGCGCGCCAGCCTCGCGCAATACGTTGACGAGATGGTTTGCGTTGCGACGCCCGAGCCGTTTCGCGGCGTCGGCGCATGGTACCACGATTTTCGCCAAGTGAGCGATGAGGAGGTCCGCGCGATGCTGCACAGCGCGCGCGCCTTGGCCGAACACGATGCATGAACGAGAAGTGCGTCTGCTCGACCGGTTATCGGCCACGCTTGGAGTGCCGGTGAAGGCGCGTGGGCTGGTGATCTTCGCGCACGGCAGTGGCAGCGGCAGACGCAGTCCCCGCAACCGTTTTGTAGCCACAAGTTTGAATCAGGCCGGTATCGCGACATTGCTTCTCGACCTGCTGACCGAAGATGAGGAACAGCTAGACAACCGCACAGGCAAATTACGTTTCGACGTCGCGTTACTGGCGCGACGCATGGACTTTGCAACCGAATGGGTGCGCACGCAGCGCGATATTTCGGCACTGCACGTTGGCTACTTCGGTGCGAGTACCGGCGCGGGAGCCGCGCTGGTGGCGGCGTCGGAACGCGATGACGTGCGGGCGGTCGTGTCACGCGGCGGCCGTCCGGACTTAGCGGGCGATGCGGTCGCCGCAGTCAAGGCGCCGACCCTGCTCATCGTCGGGTCGCTCGACCCGGTCGTGCTCGAGCTCAATCGCAGCGCAGCCGCACGCCTCAAGCATTGTGAGATCGCGGTAGTGCCCGGCGCCACTCACCTCTTCGAAGAAGAAGGCGCCTTGGAAACGGTGACGTCCCTGGCGCAGCGATGGTTTCTGCAGCATTTACCGGAACGCGGCGCGTCTTGAGCATCATTCCAAAAAAAGTCGAATCGGCGACTATCAAAGTCGGCGGCAAGAGTCTCGCGCTCACGAACCTCAACAAGATTTTCTGGCCGAAACTCGGGCTGCGCAAGCGAGATTTGCTCGAATACTACGAGCGCATCGCGCCCGTGCTGCTGCCGCACCTTCGCGACAAAGCGATCGTCATGAAACGCTATCCGAACGGAATCGACGGCGAGTTCTTCTTCATGAAACGCACGCCCGCGTCACGGCCGGATTGGATACGAACCTGCCCGATCGCGCACGGAAAAGGCATCATCGATTTTCCGCTCGCGCCCGATCTCGCCTCGCTGCTCTGGCTGATAAACCTCGGCTGCATCGATCTGAACCCTTGGTACGCGCCATGCGAGTCGCCGGATCAACCGGACTACTTGCACTTCGATCTCGATCCGCAGGGCGCAGAGTTCTCGACCGTGCGCGAAGCGGCGCTAATCGTGCGCGACGCGCTGACCGCGCTGGGGATGGCCGTTTTCGCGAAAACGTCGGGCGGCCACGGCATGCATCTGTACGTCGGCATAAAGCGTGGCCCGGAACAGCACGCCCTTTGGGCGCTCGCCAAGAGCATCGGGCACGAACTCGCGCGCGCGCATCGCGACGTGCTTACGGTGGAGTACAAAGTCGCCAAACGTCCGCGTGGTACGGTACTCGTGGACTACAACCAAAACCGAGGTGGAGCGACGCTGGCCTCGATCTATTCGGTCCGCCCGAACCCGTACGCCGGCGTTTCGATGCCGGTGACGTGGAAAGAAGTCGAGCGCGGCATCGAACCGGAAGATTTCACGATGCTCAACGCAACCAAACGCGTCGATAAGCTCGGCGACCTGTGGAAACCCCTAACGCAGAGCCGCGGCCGATACGATCTGCGTGCCCTCCTTGAGAGATCGGGGTAAAGGGCAGCATGGAAGTTGACGGGTTTTCTGCTGCCCACGGACGGATCGGTATCCGGCTGGACGCGCCGGAAGCGAACCGGCTGCTGCTGGTGCTCGAACGCCTCGATCAACAGGGCGGGCTCGATCCCGCGCTCGCCGAGCTGCGCGACGCCCTTCGGCAGGCTCTGGTAAAAAAATCATCGGGTGATACCGACAGCGCGCCCAGCACGGAATAGTGGGTACGAGGTAATTCATGGCACGTAAAAAGACCACCCGAAAAAAGACCACCAGTCGCAAGAAAAGGAAATACGGACCGAAAGCTCAGCGCAAAGTCGCGCGCGTGATGCGCGAGATGAAAAGCGGGAAGCTCAAGTCGGGCCGCAGCGGCAAGCGCGTCACGAGCCGGAAGCAAGCTATTGCGATCGGCCTGTCCGAAGCCCGCGCCGAAGGCGATAAAGTTCCGAAGAAAAAGAGCTAGTCGGTCGTCAAACGCGGCGGGGAGATTTGCAGCAAACTCAAGACGTGCGATAGCCGCTCGGCCATCTTCGTTTGGCCGCCGCGCAGCGCTTCGTCGCGCAATTGCCGTAGCTCTTCGACAGCGCGGCTGACATTGGGGCGATTCATCTCGCGAAAGACTTCGCGCGCCCGGTTGAACCGCGTCTCTTCATCTTCTTCGCGCGAGCGCCGTTCGAATGAGGGCAACTCGTCCGAATGTCCCAGCACGATGTCGCCGGCGATCTCGATAATCGCGTCGGCATGCACGCGAGCGCCCGTCGCCGCCAAGTCGACGTAACGGTCTTCGCGGTCGTGCGCGGAAATCGCGATCAAGTTTGCCTCCACGCAGAGTTCTATCAAACCGCCCACGTATGGAATGGCCTCGGTGGCCGTTTCCAAGTATGCCTCGTAGAGTTCTTCTTCGTCTTCTTCGGTCGCATCCAAGTAGTAGCTCCACGCACGCCGCGCGTCGAGCACTGCCCGAAAAACCTCGCTGTCGCTCATCGTGCGCACTTCTACGCGCGGCCTTCCGGTCCGCTAGTGCCGGAGCAGATAGCCTAAAAGCAGATCGTTGCGCGAGACGATCGCTTCGTCGTGCCCCGCCACTGCGCACGCCTCGTCGAGGATAATCGCACCGCCGAGCAAGATATCGGCCCGCTGAGCGATCATCCCGGGAAGTTCCTTGCGTTTTTCAAGCGGCAGCGACGCAAGGCGATCGATGAGCTGCGCCAGCGCCGCTCGCGACAAGGGCGTGTAGGCGACCTCGCCACGTTTGCCTGCAATCACTGCGCAAGCCGTCGTCGCACTTCCGCCTACGGCGACGAGCCGATCGACGCGCTCAAAATCTTGCAACGGCCGTAACGCAGCGCGCACTTCTGTACGCGGAGGCTCGAGCTCATCTGCAGCGGTGCGCCCCTGCAAGCCGCTGAACTGCTCCGTGAGCCGCACCGCGCCGATCTCACATGACACATCAGCATCGCGGCTCGCGTACTCCGTGCTGCCACCGCCGACGTCCAGCACGCCGTAGCTTTCTTCCGGCGGTAACCCGGAAACGGCACCTTCGTATGAACAGCGCGCTTCCTCATTGCCGCTGATCGTTTCGAGCGGAGCACCGGCGTTAGCTTGAGCCGCATGCGCGAATTCATCCGCATTCTCGGCGCGGCGCAAAGCGCTGGTCGCGATCATTCTTAGGTTTGGGGTAATCTTCCGGATTGCAACAGCATATTCGCGAATTGCGTCCAACGTTCGACGCATCGCGTCATCTTGCAGCCGCCCGTTCTCACGCAATCCTTCGCCGATCCGCGTACCGATCGATCGGCTGAGTAAGATCGTCGGCTCAGGATCGAACTGGGCGACGAGTGCTCGGGTTGAGTTCGTACCGATTGAGATGACGGCGGCGCTTGGCCTCGACTCCGCTCGGCCGTGGTTCGACAGGGTCACCATGACACATTAGGTGGTGTGGCGCGATTCAAAGACCGCCGCGCGCCGCTTTTTCCGCAGAAAATGACGCTCGTGCGCGGGCGGCACGTCGGGCTTCTCCCACTCCTCGGTCATTTTCAGGTACTGTGCGATTTGCTGCTCGAGATCGGCATCGTGAACTTGCGGAACGAGCACGGCAATCGGATGGCGCGGATCTCCGGTTACGACGAAACTCAACGGTTTGCGGCGCGCTAGCGCACGGTCGTAAGCATCGCGGTTGCGGGCCATGTCGGCGGCGGATACGCTGGCGAGCCGACCATCCTCGAGGCGCACGACTGCACCGAGGACATGTATGTTGATCACGACGCCTCGCTGCGTCTCGTCGTTCATTGCCGGATTGGTTTTACGTAAATGATCGTTTCGTTGGGACCGACCAGATGCAGCCGGTCGTGGATCTCGGGAACGGCGCCCTGCGGGTCATTGAGACGGCGAATCTCGCGCTGTTCGCTGCGCTTCCGATGCTGGAGCGTGCCGATGTCTTTTTGCACGGAAGAAAGCGAGCGAGCCATTGCCACGTTCGCATCGACTATGCGCGCAAATTGAATCGAGACTAGCGCGAGAACGACCAGCGTCATCGCAGCAACTGCCAGCCGGCTGAAGAAACGGAATGCCTGGGCCGCGCGCTTTTTCACGGGCCGGTCTTTACCGTTTCCAGGCGCTCGGTTTGCCATGCGCCTATTCGCCGATATTTCTGATAGCGCGCCTCTTTCAGCTGCGCCGCGGACAAGCTCGCGAGCTCGTCCAAAGCGCTGCCGATATTCTTCAACACGCGCGCGATCGTCCCCGCCGGATCGCGGTGCGCGCCTCCGGTTGGCTCGGGGATTATTTCGTCGGCGATACCGAACGCGAGCAAGTCTTGCGCGGTCAGCTTCAGGCGCGTTGCGGCCTCTTCGGCCTTCGATGCATCGCTCCAAAGAATCGCAGCGCAGCCTTCCGGGCTCGCGACCGAATAATAGCTGTGCTCGAGCATGATGATCCGATCGGCAATGCTCAGCGCCAGCGCACCGCCGCTGCCACCCTCGCCGATGACCGTCGCGACGATCGGTACGGAGGCGACCGTAAACTCATAGAGGCAGCCCGCGATCGCTTCGGATTGCGCCCGCTCCTCGGACCCAATGCCCGGATCGGCGCCTTTGGTGTCGACGAACGTGACGATCGGCAGGCCGAGCCGCGCCGCCAAGTGGGCCAGGCGCTGCACTTTGCGATATCCCTCGGGCGACGGCATCCCAAAGTTCCGCCGGAGATTTTCTTTGGTGTCGCGGCCGCGCTGCTGCGAGATCACCATGACGGCGCGCTCGCCCAGTTTCGCCATGCCGCTGACGATCGCGTGATCGTCGCGGAAATGCCGGTCGCCGTGCAGCTCGTCGAATTGCGCGAACTCGGCGATATAATCGGCCGCGGTCGGCCGGTTCGGATGGCGCGCCATGTGCACTTTCTGCCACGGCGACAGCGAACTGAATATCTCGCTCTGGATCTGCGAATATTTTTCTTCGAGGGCGCGGATCTCGGCCGACATGTCGACCGGTTGCTGCGCGTTTGCTTCCCGCAATTCGGCGATGCGTTTTTCGAGTTCGAGCAGGCCTCTTTCGCGTTCCACGATCAAATTCACGATGCCGCGATCCGCGCGCGACCCTGGGCTGCGTAATCCAGTAGCCGCGTGAGCATCGGTTTGAGATCGGACCTAGGCACCACCATATCGATGTGGCCTTTTTCCAATAGAAACTCCGCGGTCTGGAACTGATCCGGCAGTTTCTGGCGGATCGTCTGTTCGAT
>PLLF01000017.1 GCA_003140855.1 Vulcanimicrobiota bacterium | reverse complement strand
TTCGAATCCCGTTGGGGCTACCATTAAATAATAGCTTGATTTTATTGGGTTATTATTTTGCCGCGCTGCGCCATGCAGGCGGTACACGAGCGTGCGATGATCTGCGCATGCCAAGATGCCGAGCAGTCCGAATTCAACCAACCCTCACAGATATCTGCCGCGTAATTTCCCAGCGCATGTCAATGCCCACCTTTTTGTTGGGCAGCTATGGAATAAATGGGGAATCTATGAGCGATTCGCTGCGGTAGCCTCGCGCGCGTACCTAGTCCGATAGGTCGGAATCACAGAGCGCCCGGTCTTCACCGAACGCTCTTGTGCTGTGGTCTTTAGATTCGTTATCGTTTCCTGCGACCCAGCGTTGCGCGTTGCCGCAGCGATTATTGTACGATGACCGTGCCGATCATACCCGAGTCATCGTCGTGAATCAGGCAACGATACGTGTAGGTCCCCGCTTTCGTGAATGTCAGCGAGTAGGTGTTGGGTCCGGGGACCGGGGGGATCACTCCCGAGCTCGTGATCGCGGTGCCGTCGTACGTGGACCCGCCGATTTTTGGACCGAAAGGATTCAGGGTGGGGAAAGGTTGGCCGGCAATTCCGAACGTGACGGTGTGTGGTTCGTTGTTAGATTCATTGGCCCAAGTGACCGTGCCGCCGACGGAGACAGTTACGGTCGAGGCCGTCGCCATTGGACCGTTGATGAAGCGCAGCACGGTTGAATTCGAGGGAGGTCCCGCAACCAGGCCTGGCGCGATTCCAGCCGCAACCTGCGTGCCACCGCTCGGAAAAGGGAACTGAGCGAGAGAAGAATTTGCATTTGCAATATCCGTGGCGCTCGCCGCAGCACCTTGCGTTTGGTATTGCGTTTGAGTTGTCGGATACGGGGTGCCAGCGACTTGTACCGTGATCGTACCGAGCATTTCCGGCTGGTGGATCAAGCAATACACTTTGTAGATGCCGGCTTTCGTGAATGTGAGCTTGTAAACGGTTGTCTTCGGCGCCAAGCCGGAACTCGTAAGGGTCGTGCCGTCGTAGGTCGAGCCGCCATGTGGCGCGAGGTCCGGCGGACCTGGCGCCGGCCCTTGACCCGTCGGAAACAGCGATATCGTGTGCGGGTTCGTGCTCGCAATGGTCCAGGCGATCGTGTCGCCTACGTCGATTGTCATGTTTGAGGGATAAAAATTCAGGCCCTGAAGCGCCCCGTCGGAGGTCGACGCCCCGACATTCGCGGCCCAGAGCATTGGGCCGGGCGGCGCGGGCGGGGGAGTGGTGCTGCTGGTACTACACGCCACTATCGGGGAAATGAAAACGAAGGCGAGCGCTAAGTGCCAGAGAGTGCGCAAAGTCATGCTTTCCTCCAGATGGTAAGTCGATCAGCTCGAGAACCGGCGCCGCCGAATAATTACTTCTCTAATACAAAGCGTAACTCTCGAGGCGTCCGAACTCAGCGGCTGGTCGGTTCGTCAAAAATAGTCGCTTACCTCGCTTACCTCTCTGTGGGCGATCGTGCCTTTGGCGTTCCTAGAAACAGGCTTGCATTCGCCTGCTCTCTTCATAGTTTTTTCTGGAAACAAACGAGTTGAGAAAACGACTTCACTCGTTGCCTACAACGTGTCCGCGAAGCCGGAGAATGCTTTCGACTATTCCGTGATGCGCTAACTCTACTTGACAAGTCTGTCGCTGCCGCTCGCTGCCACGGCGGCGACCCGAAGGGTAGGAAGCATTGATGCTGACATTCTGATCGTTCGCGGTAACCGTGGCCGGCAAGCTGTGGACATCAGCTCCAGATTGAGCCGGTTCAACGCGAGCTGACGGTCCTTCTACTTCGTCTTCTACTTACAGGCTATAATGTATGGTAATCCATGGTAACCGAAAGGGCTGATTCTGCGATCCGCACGGAGCCCATGGCAATCCATGTGAATCCCTATGAACCGGCCAGCGAGTTCGAATCCCGTTGGGGCTATGATTTTTGACCTTATTTTAGGGTGGCGACGCGCAGAGCGGCGGCAGGTAACATCGCATAAGAGCTGCCCACGTGCGCGGCGACGGATTCAAGTGCACCCTGTTCTTCAGGCAAATACCGCGTATGATCGGGCTTGATGCCGCACGCGATCAACCCGATGACCTCGGCGCGCGCCATGAGCGGGACGATCAGCCATCCGGCTAGCGTGCGCACGTGACTGACAAAAGACTCAGGGCGGCGCAGCAACTGTAGCATGACGCGGTCAGATTTATCGAGACGCTCGGGCACGGCGCTGCTTGTCGTTCTCGCGCACGCGAAGGTAGCGCCGTCCGCAATGTAGAGCGCCACGTCGGGACTTTCCAATGATTCGACCAGAGTTTCGAAAGTCAGCTTGAGAAGGACATCACGTGAATCAACCAGATCGGCTTCCCGCGCATAGCTCGCCAATGATCGCAATCTCATCTCGCGTTCGCGAAAGATCAACGTGTTTATGCCGCGTTCTGTGGTTGCGTGCACGCGTCGAATTGAAAGCCCCACTGCAATGGCTGCTCCGAAGCTTAATAATTGAGCGGCTAACCCGTGCCAGCGTCCGGAGCCGGTGAGGGCGTCGGCGATCTTTCCGGTTAACCATTCGGCAGCAATGAACGCTGTGACGAGCATCAGCGAAACCACAGCAAAAATTGCGGACCGCGACAGGACAATATCAATATCTATCAGGTTATGCCGCAGCGTCGCATAGACCGGACCAACAAGACTGAAGCTGACCAAATAGTACGAAACCACGTTGAGCTGTTCGTTTTGGATAAAGACGTTATTCGCGGCCCATAGTGACATGCCGAAGAACCAGCAAAGCGCGAGCGAGGACACAAACCACCGCGTTCGCACACGTTGCGCAACGGGCGCAGTTTGTGTAAAACCGAGCGCCACAATTCCGGCAACCACACCATACGTGATCGCCACGCTCGAGGACGCGATGATCACCTGCTGAGAGAGCAGCACCGGGAAAAACACCCCGAACATCCTGGGAGTCTCGGGTCCGGCTAAGTTGATGAGCGCCAAAAGCGGAGCAAACCGTGAAATCCGCGCGCGCAGCCGGAGCCATCCAATGTCGAGCATGCATAATCCGCGTATCACAAGCGTGGCGAACCACACGTTCAGAATAAACTGAAAAACGCTATTTACGAGATACGACGCAAGCGGCGTGTGCGCGGTGATGTGAAAATCGGCAGCGCTGTCTGCCATCGCCCAGATGAACATCATCCACATGACCAGCGATGACAACTCGCTGCGCGAGGCTCTCAGCATGACGGCAAAGCCGAGGCCGAGATAAATCAGAAGCAGCCCAAGATCGATATATCTGCCCACCGGATTATCGAGCGGGACCGGAATGGGAGTCACCGCGACTTTGCGCGAGATGCTTCCACGAGCGACGGTAAACGTGTACAGATTGCCCAGCCGAGCATCGCCGGCCATAACAAGTCGCGTGTCGAGTGGCGCGTCCGCGAACTGAAGAACGTCGCCGGTGCGTATCCCCGCAAGTGCGGCAGGGCCTCCCGGAACAACTGCGGAGGCTACGGTCGTGCCACTCGTATACGCGACGCGCATCCCGAGCGTTCCCATAGCGGGCGGAGCAAACGCATTGTAAGTGCCCAGAACGAGTGCCGCCAATGCCAGAGCAGCCGCGCATATACGCTGCGTCATGCCGCCGACGTTGTCCCGGCCGCCGCTGCTATCCTTTTGCTAGAAGTGACGTTGCCCGAGACGTCGCCCCTCACGGCGTAACACGGGGTCAATTAGCTGAGGGACCGCGAGGCCCGCAACTGTTGACACACGATCATTGTGAACCGAACCGCCATATTTTCTAAATGGCTCGGCGACTGACGACCTTCTACTTCCCCTTCTACTTACAGGCTACAATGTATGGTAATCCATGGTAACCGCAAGGGCTGATTCCGCGATCCTCACTGAGCCCACGGCAATCCATGTGAATGCCGATGAACCGGCCAGCGAGTTCGAATCCCGTTTGGGATACCAACAAAAGCTCGAGCCTACTGCGGATAGGGTCGTCTTGGAGCCGCCAGGTCAAGTTGTACAGCGCGAAGTCTTGCGCCCAAAGGCGAACCACGTCGGGACGCTGATCCTCGGCCCTGGTTTCCGGGATGCGCATGCGAGCACTCACACACGCCGTGTACCATTTTTGTACCGGAGCGCATAGAATCGCTTGGGCGCGGGCGGTAACGGATGGAAGCCGCTCGCGCCGGAAACCCTTATAAGTCGGGCTGATTGGTAACGGTCGGGAGCGGCTGGGACCGTGGTGAAAGTTTTCGAATCCCGTTGGGGCTA
>PLLF01000075.1 GCA_003140855.1 Vulcanimicrobiota bacterium | reverse complement strand
TCAGCCGCGGCAAGACCGTGCCGCGCACGTTCGTCGAGCAATATGAAATGCCAGACGGCCGCCGCATCTGCATCTTGGCCGACGGCCGCCTGATCAATCTGGCTGCGGGAGAAGGGCACCCGCCTTCCGTCATGGACATGTCGTTTGCGAACCAAGCGATGGCTGCGGCGTATCTTGCGCAAAACCATAAACAGCTCGAGAAAAAAGTCTACGACGTTCCCGAGCACATCGACGAAGAGGTTGCAACGCTGAAGTTGGCTTCGATGAACATTCACATCGACAAGCTCACGCCGAAGCAGGCCAAATACATTGCTTCTTGGAGCGAGGGCACTTAGATGGCGTACCGGCGTCTTTTCACCAGCGAATCGGTCACCGAGGGGCATCCCGACAAAGTGGCGGATCAGATCTCGGACGCCGTGCTCGACGCGATTCTCAAAGACGATCCAAACGGACGCGTTGCGTGCGAAACATTTGCGATCACGGGCCAGATTCACATCGCGGGCGAGATCAGCACGAGCACCTACATCGATATTCCCCGCATCGTGCGCAAGGTTATTGAAGACATCGGTTACACGAAATCGGCCGTCGGGTTCGACGCCGAAACGTGCGGCGTCAGCGTTTCAATCGACGAACAGTCGGCCGATATCGCGCTCGGCGTAGACAATTCATTGGAAGCCAAGGCCGGCGAGCATCCCAACGACCGCTACGAACGCCTGGGCGCGGGCGACCAAGGCATGATGTTCGGCTATGCCTGCCGCGACACCGAAGAGCTGATGCCGCTGCCGATCGTGCTCGCGCATAACTTGGTGCGCCATCTTACCGCGCTCCGCAAGAACGGCGACATTCCGTACCTCCGTCCGGACGGAAAATCGCAAGTCACCGTCGAGTACGACGGCGACAAGCCCGTGCGCATCGAGGCGGTCGTGGTTTCGACGCAGCACGATCCCGAGATCGCGCTCGAAACTATCCGGGGTGAAATCACCGATAAGGTGATCAACCACGTCATCCCGTCTTCTCTGCGCGATAAGAACACGCGCATCTACGTCAATCCGACCGGCCGCTTTGTGATCGGCGGACCCAAGGGCGATGCGGGCCTGACCGGCCGCAAAATCATCGCCGACACGTACGGCGGCATGGCTCGCCACGGCGGCGGCGCATTCTCCGGAAAAGATCCGACCAAGGTCGATCGCTCCGGCGCGTATGCCGCGCGGCACGTTGCCAAAAACATCGTGGCGGCGGGACTCGCGGATCGCTGCGAGGTGCAGGTTGCGTACGCGATTGGCGTCGCGCGGCCGATGAACGTCTCGGTCGAAACGTTCGGCACCGGCAAGATTCCCGAAGCGCGCATCGCCGAGATCGTCGCAAAGACTTTCGATTTGCGACCGGCCGCGATTATCGACCATCTCGATCTGCGCCGCCCGATTTACAGGCAGACGGCCGCTTACGGCCATTTCGGACGTCCGGATTTGGATCTCCCATGGGAGAAATTGGACAAGGTCGAAGCGCTTCGCGCCGCAGCCGGCGTCAGCGCCGAGACGCTCAAGGTCCCCGATTTCGCCAAGCATTGAACTCCGCGCGGGTCTTTGACGTTATCCCGGTAAAGCAGCCAGCAAAGGAGTCTGCATGAACTTTCGCAGCAAACTCGCGGCCGTCGCGATGCTTGCGGCCTTCGCCGCGCCCACGGTCGCGTTCGCGCAATCGATGGTGACGCTTGCCAAGGGCGACAACGTGAACCTCGCCATGCAAAGCACGCTCGACACGGGTACGGCCTACGTGGGCGAGCGCTTCACTGCGCGTGTGGTTCCGCCATATCCCGAAGGCGATACCGATTTGGCCAATGCCGTCGCGAGCGGTGAAGTCGTGAAGGTCACGCCTGCAGGGCAGGGACGCAATCCGGAACTGTTAGTGAATTTCTCGACGATTACGTTGGCAAACGGATCTTCGTATCCGATCAACGCTGAAGTAACCGGCGCGGGAACGACGCAACGGTCGAAGAGCGGCGGCCATACGGTGCTGACGACGATCGGCGGATTGATCGCCGGCAACGTTCTCGCCAAGGTTATCTTCCACGCCGCGACCGGAATCGGCGGGCTGATCGGCGCCGCCGGCGGATTCCTGATCGGCCAAAATAAGAAAGCCAACCTCACGCTCAATCCAGGGGCGAATATCCAGCTGACGTTGACACGCCCCTTGCTGGTCCGTCGCCAAGCCGCGAAGCCCGGCAACTAACCAGCATCCGATTCCAGTGCACGAGCGGCACCCGGAAACGGGTGCCGCTTTCGTTAGCGCCGAAGGCGGTGCGCGCCAAACTGGTCCGGATTAGCTCAGTTGGTAGAGCAGCTGACTGTTAATCAGCGGGTCGTTGGTTCGAGTCCAACATCCGGAGCCAATTAAGTAAAGGGCCGCGAAAGCGGTCCTTTACTTAATTGGCCCGTACTGTTGGACGATGTCATCGCGGAGAAAGCGACGCCTCATCTCACCAGGTCGCATTTCCCGTCAACAAACAGGTGACGATCCAATGGTTTCTGCCGGTGTTGACCACAATACCTTGCCCAGTCAGATCGAGCACAATAAGGAGTGGCTAGTGGCGTCACAGTTTAGGTCGAACGATGGTTTAGAAGGGTAGGGGAGAGCCAACTTCTGCACTTAAAAGCGTTTCGGCAATCGCGGTGCCCTCACACGGTGATAGGCACAAACGATATCGAGGCGGACATATGCTGATCAAATCGCGTCGGCCATCTGCGCCAAGGTTGCAACGAGGAAGAAGTGAAGTCGTTGCAAGCATTTCGATGCAAACAGAATGATTGTTGCGTCGACGCCGCCCGCAATTGTGATGCGGCAGATCGATTCGACGCTCGATCGGCGCGGCGGGGTCATAGAAATACCGAGCGCCGATGGCGTGAGCGCGCAGCTCGTCTATCCCGCCAGCGACATGCCCGCGGGTGAACAGGTTCACATCGAAGCCGTCGGACCGATCGGCGTGAAACTCTTGGGCGTCGAGCCTTTCGGTGGCAATCGCAACTATTCGCCTTACTATCAAATCAAGATCGTGCTGCGGGGACCGCCCGGCGGCATCGTCCATCTTTACGGTGCTCCGAAGCTGATCCTAAATGTGGCCAACCTCATGTCGACCACACACTACGCTCTGCAAATCACGATCGGCAACAGCTACAACATACAGATGGGCGCAACCGGCGATGAATCTGCGCCTCAGTTCGATCTGGCCGACGTCCCGTCGATCTTCAAAGACCGAGTGATAACCACCCAGCTGCGCGGACCCACGTTAATAGTGGCACGCATCAGCACGATCCAGCTCGCGACGACGATCGAGGGTCGGGTCGAGAACGCGCTAGGCAAGCTCGAGGTCTACCGGCGCTCCCGGTCGCTCGATGATCTGCAAACCGCGATTTATGCGATGCAGTCATCGCTCGACATTGACCTGCTCACAGCCGATACTTTCACTTTGCAGCGCCGCACGTTCGTCAGCGGATGGGCCCAGGTGTTACGAGCGATCGAAAGTGCGTACGACCCGAAGTTTGACCCCGACAAGCGATTACCGTGTCCGCTCCCGCGCTTTTATAATGGGTTTTTGCCGCTAGGTTGCGATCCGAAACTCATTCATGAGCCGAAAAACGACTCGGTCCGCAATAAAGAGATGGAGGATCTGGACCGTTATCGGGTCGGCTACGAATACTATTCGAAAGTCAAGCGCCTCGACGATATGGCGATGTCAACCTTGGACAGTTCGCTGCGCTTATTGCGCCGAATTGCGCCGAACGGGACGTCCGAAGATTCTTCAGCTCTGGACACAACACTGCGTTCCGCCGGTCTTACCGATACGCGGCGTCAAAAAATCGACAGCTGGTTTTATGCGCGGCAGCGGCCCTGCCTCGACGTCGGTCTGTGGATTTGCAAACCCTAAGGCAATTGAATACCCGATGAACATGTTAACCCGAAGGGCATCGCTCGTCTCGAAACCGCGGGCGAAGCGCATTCCCGTGTCCGGGGAGATAAACGCTGGAAGATTTGACCCCCGCGCTTGACCCCCGCCGCATCCAGCCGCATACGTCTAAACCGTTCTTAAACCGCCGTATCCACGAGGGATTCGGAACGTGCCGCAGGCGTGCCGGGTTCTGTTAACAGCGGGCCGTTGGTTCGAGTCCAACATCCGGAGCCAAGAATGAAGAAGCCGCCCGAGTGGGTGGCTTCTTCATTCTTCTGGCGCGCTCTAATCAGCGTCCGTCAACAGGAAGGGGGCTTTGTGACTATGTCGATGTCGCGCAAGTCCTCACCGACGTACGCGGGTGCGTCGGCGCGGCGTGTTCCTGTTATTTTTGCTGATCTTCTGATTCTTATGCGTCCGGTTTGGCCGTTGGTTCGAAATGGGCTGAAAGGCGAAGATCTGAAAAGAAAGCTTGAACATCTGCCTTTGTTTGAAATCGTTCTGCCATTCTGCTCATCTCTTGGGTTATGCGGAAAGGCCAGATGCGGGTGCCGTCTGCTACGACGGTGGAATTGCTTCGAGGAACTTGAACACCCCGGTCGGATCGACGCGCTTCTTGATTGCTTCGAGTTTTTCGAGATTGGAACCGTGATAGGCGGCCTTCCAATCGGTCAGCGACGGGTCGATGAAGTTTTGGTACGCGCCTCCTTTGGCAATTGGAACCATCGCTTCGTAGAACGCGCTTAGCCATGCCAAGTTGTGCCGCAGTGTGTCGCCCGGTGTGTCGTGTTCCCAATAGAGGTCGATCGATCCGAGCCATCGGCTCTGCCGGTGCACGAACGCCGTGTCGCTTGGCTTCTTGTCGTTGACGTGGCCGCCGGTTTGAAAAAGCTTGAACGCGGCCGCTTTTGCGGTTTTCGGATATCTCCGCAACCAATCGAAAATCACCGCCACCGCCCGGTGATCGATCGCATCGTTGAAGAAGCGCGAGCGTTCTTGGTAGTAGGCTGCATGCCCAGGCTCGGAGAGCACTTGTTGCGCTTTCCAGTATTGGTCCCTGGTGACGACGCCGCTGGGAGGCGCAATCGCATATGCGTCGGCAAGCATTTCGCGCAGCCCGGCCGGCGTACCGGCGAACTGACCGAGCAATTGAACCTTCATTCCTGAAGAACCGCTCGGCGCTATTGCCGAGATTTTCGAGCCGAGCGTCCTGGGTGCGCGTTCGAGCGTGTTGACGAGACTCGCGAAAACGCGTTCCGGCTCCTCGTCCCAGGTCAGATCGCAAACTGTGATCGGACCGACTTCGAACGTTTGTAACGCAAACGACGTGTTGATCCCGAAGTTTCCGCCGCCCGCACCACGGCAGGCCCACAAGAGATCGTCGTCGCCGGTAAGCGTTTGGATCGTTCCGTCGGCAAGGACGATCTCGCTTGCAATCATTTGATCGCAGGTCAGACCGTGCGCGCGCATGTTGAAGCCGATGCCACCGCCCAGGGCTAGACCCGCGATCCCGACGCTCGGGCACCGGCCGTGCGTGATTGCGAGATTACGGCTTCTGAAAGAGTCGAAAACATTGCCGTTCCGGGCGCCGCCACCGAGTATCGCGACGCCGGTACTCTCGTCCAGCGATACACTGTTCATCTCGCGCATGTCGATCATCAGTCCGCTCGTCGTAGAATAGCCCGCGTACGAATGGCCGCCGGAACGAGCCACGAGCGCGACGCCGTTCTCGCGGGCCCACAGAATCGATGCGCTAACGTCTCGCGCGCTCTTGCACATCGCGATGCCCGCCGGGCGCAGAGCGGAATACCGCAGGTTATTCGGAAGCGCGAATTCAGCGTATCCGCGATCGCCGGGAAGCACGACTCTTCCCGAAAGCCGGCGCGTAAACGCCTCCCACGGCAGCCGGCGAACCGCGGCAAGCAGTTCCACTCCGGCTGCGCCGAGCGCGGCGGCGCCTGCCACACCTCTGAGAAACTCTCGCCGGTTTAGCATAACCGCCCAGATTCACGCCGATGCTCGTGTGTCCTCGCAATAAAATAACGCGCGCAAACTGCCGACGCGGCGCGCTGCCGAGAAATGGCGGCTGGATTTCAACGAGGTTCGACCCATCCAGGAACCACTGCTTGCTCTGCCAATAGGTCGCATGGCTGTCGACATGACGCGCGCGTGTTCTTCGGCCGCACACTCAAGGCATGTCGCTGTACGACAGGAGTGGACCTGATGAAGCGTGCTCTTGCACTTTCCGCTGTTTTTTCGCTGCTGACGACGATGCCCGCCATGGCGCAAGGCGAGTCGGTCCCGACACCCGCGCCCGCCGCGGTGACCGCCGACACGCCGCAGACCGCTTGGGGAGTGAAGTTCACGGTGCCCAAGGAATGGTCCGAACAAAAGAACGGCTCCATCATCGTCGTTACACCGCCCGAGAACGACGCACGGCTCATCATCGTGAACGTCGGCTTGGCGGCGAACGCCAAAGACGCCGTCGCCAAAGCCTGGCAGCAATTCCAGCCCTCATTCAATCGCAAGGTGGAACTGACCACCGCCGCGCCGCCTAGGGACGGTTGGGACGAGATCAGCAGCCTGCAGTACCTCACCTCACCACAGGAGCACCGGATCGTACAAGCCGTAGCGCTGCGCAAAGGGGACGCCTGGACGGCGCTGCTTGTCGACGGATCGATCGCGACGTTCGAAAAGCGCGGAGCGGCTACGGACCTCGTGGTCGCGAGTCTTCAGCCGGCCGGCCACGTGCGTGAAACGTTTGTCGGCCGCGCCGCTCATCGCCTCACACCCGCGCGTGTCAAAGAACTGCTCTCCTTCGCGCAAACCGGCATGCGAGAATTGCAGGTTCCGGGTGTCGGCATCGCACTGATCGATCACGGCAACGTCGTGTATCAAGGCGGCCTGGGTGTGCGTACGCTCGGACAGCCGCAATCCGTCGACGCCAGCACGCTCTTCATGATCGCCTCGAACACCAAGGGCATGACCACGCTGATGCTCGCACATCTGGTCGATCAAGGTAAACTGCGCTGGAACGAACCGGTCACGCAGGCCTACCCCTCGTTCCGCTTGGGCAGCCCCGCGACGACGGCCAACGTGCGCATCGAAGACCTCGTCTGCGCCTGCACCGGCGTTCCGCGCAAGGACTTCGACTGGCTCTTAGGCACTACGCCGCAAACGGGCCCGGCCGAAACCTTCGTGCAACTCGCGCATACCGAGCCGACAAGCAAATACGGCGAAGTCTTTCAATACAGCAACACCATGGCTTCGGCCGCGGGTTATATCGCCGGCCATCTGGAGTATCCCAAGTTGCCGCTGCGCGCCGCGTATGACAAAGCGATGCAAACGCTCATCTTCGATCCGCTCGGCATGACGCGCACGACATTCGACATGAACAGGGCCCTAACGGTAGATCACGCGAGCCCGCACGCGCAGACCGTTGATGGAGTAACGCGCGTTGTGACCTCTCCGATAAATGAGGTCGTCCTCCCGTATGCTCCGGCCGGCGCAGCGTGGTCTTCTCCGCACGATCTCATCAAGTACGTCGAAGATGAGATCACGCAAGGGGCTCTGCCAAACGGCAAACGGCTGGTTTCCGCGAAGAATCTGTTGCAGCGCCGCGTACACACCGTGCCGGTCGGCCAGGACGTGTGGTACGGCATGGGTTTGATGGACGATCGCACCTACGGCATCAGCGTCATTCACCACGGCGGCGATCTTATCGGCTACCACAGCGACATCATCGCGATTCCGTCGGCGAACGTCGGTGCGGTCATTCTGACGAACTCCGACTCCGGCGTGGAGCTGCGCGGGCCGTTCCTGCGCCGTCTGCTAGAACTGCTCTACGACGGCAAACCCGAAGCGGCGGCAGACGTCGCCGTCGCGGCCAAAAACGACGCCGCGGCTATCGCGGCTGAGCGCAAGCTGATCACCGTTCCGGCGTCCGCCGCGGCTACTGCCCACCTCGCGTCGTACTACACGAATCCGTCGCTCGGTCACATCGTGGTCCGGCACGACGCGCAAGGGCTGATCTTCGACTTCGGCATGTGGAGCAGCCACGTCGCTTCGCGCAAGAACACCGACGGCACGATCTCGTTCCTCACCATCGACCCGGGAGTCGGCGGCTTCGGTTTCGTGGTGTCAAACAAGAACGGCAAACGCGAGCTCATCACGCGGGACGGCCAGCATGCCTACACGTACGTGGGCAAATAAGCTCGATCGTTATGTGAAATATCCGCCGCTGCACGTTAAGATAGGTGCTTAGTTAAAGAGGTTCATATGACGATTCGAGGCGCTTCGCTCTTGCTTGCTCCGGCCTTTGCCGCCGGTGTATTTTCAGCGCCGGCGCAAGCGGCTCCGCGCCCGTTCTCGTTGGATGATGTTCGGAACATCGTTTCGCTGAGCGATGCCAAATCGCGCCTGATGGCAAGAAAATCGCGGTCGTGGTTTCGCGGGTCGATCTCAAAGGCGACAAATCACCCTCGAAGCTCGAACTCGTCGACATAGCGACCGGTGCATCGCGCGTGCTCACGCCCACGCGTGAAAAGATCGGATCGCCGCAATGGTCTCAGGACGGCGCGCAGCTGGCGTTCGTCGCGCCTTCCGGCGAAGGTAAAGATGCCAAACCGCAGGTCTGGATTTTACCGATGGGCGGCGGCGAAGCGCGCGCGGTGACGAGCGCCGAGAATGGTGTCGAGGACTATTCGCTTCGCCCGGACGGCAAAGCCGTGGCCTATATCACCGAAGACACGCGACGCGACAAAAAGGCGCGCGACCAACACCATGACCTGTTCGTGGTCGGCGACAACGATTATCTCTCGCAATCCGCGCCTGTACCGTCGCATTTGTGGACGCAAGAGATCTCCGAACACGCAAAGCCCCAGCGCTTGACGAGCGGCAGAGCTACGGAGATGGGGCCGCTTTCGTGGTCGAGCAACGGCCGTCTGATTGCATTTGAACGCGGGCCCGACGCGTATGGCATGGCGCACTTCTTACACGACCGCGCCGTAGTAGTCGACGTTGAGAGTCGCGCGCAGCAGGCGCTCGGCGCATCGTATAATACGAATGCAACGTTCGCGCCGTCGGGCTCGCAAATCGCGTATCTCATCGGTAAGAACGGCTCGAGCGCGGTGCAGAACGAACTCGTGGCGGCGACGGATCCGTCGGCACGTGCGCACCCTGTCGCGCCGGAGCTCGACCGCGACGTACAGTGGTTCGCATGGATGCCGCACGCAAACGCTTTGGCACTCTCCGCCGCAAACGGGACGAATTTCGACCTTTGGATAGCAGCGCTCGGCGAAGGTCCAAAACGTGTCGATCTGGGCGATGCGCAGTTCCAGGGCGGAAGTATTGCCGGTGATGGCGGCATTGCGTTCGTGGGATCGTCGTCGGAAGATCCATCCGAGCTGTATTATCTGGCACCCGGCACGCATGCCGTAAAAAAGCTCACGGACGAAAACGGCTGGATCGCCAAAGATCGAACGGTCGGCGCGACTCGGGAG
>PLLF01000002.1 GCA_003140855.1 Vulcanimicrobiota bacterium | reverse complement strand
AAACTCCCGTGCGCAGTAACGACCTTCTGGCCCCCCGTGTTAAAGCTCGGCGCGGCGCTCCAGCCGGAGAAACCTTGGCCGTCATGATCGCCAACCAAGCCGCCGGTCATATCGCGATCGAGCACGTCGAGACCGGTGCTGGTCATCATCATCGCAAGTTCGCCCGCACGAAGTTCGACATTGCCCGAACTGTCGACCGTGAACAGGACATCGTCGCCGTCCCAGTGGATCCCTGGAATTCTAGTCGAGCCGCAAAGGAGTAAGTCAGTGGCTCCTTCTTCGTGCTAGTTGGCTTCCGATCTCGACGACCCCGACCGTAAGAAGTAGAATGGGTATGTTAATGAGGAGGCTAACAAGAGCGGCCCAGAGCGGCGTCAAGTACTTTTGCCCCTCGTACCCGATCGCATAACCAAGTTCAGCCGCGAAAACACCGATAACCAGTAAAGCGATGCGGAAAGGAACGGCCGCTCTGCTAACCGCCAACATTACGATTATCGGGAGCATAATCGCTGTCGGGAAAAGAGGAAGGACTACAGAAACGGGTGAGCTTCCCCAACTGAGTCTGGCAAAGCAAAACGAGACACCCAAAGCATACCCCGCCGTGGCCAGAATCGTTAATATGCGCCTCGTTTGCACTAGTTTTTCCCTGGGAGTGCTTTTGGGGTGATCTGCTTGACGCCCTGGATTGGAAGAACCAAGAGATTATAGGTCGGTATCGCGTCTAACAACACGCCCGTGCTCCCGGCCTGAAGGGCGCTTTGTAAAGTAGTTTCACAATTGTTGTCGAGTATATTGTACTTCTCGCCTTTTGCAGAGCCAGCACGCTGTTGATCATACACCGCCTTGATCTGACCATTTTGCTTGGGTGTCGTCGAAATGTGGTAGTACCTATCTTGCGCTGTTGGGAGCGCTCGTACGTTTGACACTGGGGATTCAAGGACTTTTAAAGGTGCGTGAAAGCCCGAGCCGTTGCCGCTTTCGACGGAAAGCGATGTACCTTTGTTCGTCTTAGGGTCATATATGATCACCTGGATGTGTCCGGCGCCACCAACCGCCTTTGGTTGGATATCAATCAATGCGTCATACCCGCTCGGATCTTCATACTCCAGCGGATTGTTGTTGTTGTACATGTAGGGCTTTTGCGATATCGGATCGTGCACGTCGCCCGCATAGGCATCGGGGGTCGACCATTGACCGGCGTTGGAGTCCTGGCTGCGCACGCCTTGGAACGTGTTGCCGTAGCCGTTGTTGTAGCCGTCGTCGCGAACGCCACTCAGATAGACGGTTGCGTGTACATGCCGATCACTTTGAGCAAAGCGGGCGGCGCGTCATTGCATGACTACCATGATTCCCTCATCGACGGATAAGCTATTCACTTACGCACAACGTCAGTAATGGCTGGATCGCTTTGAGGTATCGCTGCGAATCGAATCCCGTTAGATTGATCGCCGTCAGATAGATTGGGATTGGATCAAAGGCATACTTCGCGTGGCCGATCGATCTGTAGCCTCACGACACGGTCCGCGTTCCCAAAAATGATTCTGATCTTTGTCAACGAGGAACACACCAAGTCAAAAGCTCCGGGCAGCGATATTTCCGCATCGGGATTTCGAATTTCATTCTTCGTCTGTATAAGAGCGCATACGCCTTTTTGCCTCGGTAACGTCTCCCCTTGGTATGGCCAAGCGCCGCTAGAGAGATCGGTTTTATCGCATCCGCCGCCGATGCCAGGATGCCCGGGAACGGCTGGTTCGCCCGGGGTCGGTTTGCCTTTAACGAACGCAGGGTTGTATGCGACAAGTCCATGCGCTTTCAGCAGGGCATATACAACGGAGCGCTTGAGGCCCCCAATGACGTGTGTTCGTAGCCATGTCACCTGTTTCGATGTGTATACCACCTGTTGGTCGCTCGCGAGTCGGAATACGTTGGCGATCTTCATTCCCAACGCGATACGCGCCTCATGACCTGCCGGTGTTTGCTTGTAGATCGTTTCCCAAAGAATTCCAGCTTTCCCAACCTCGATTGCAGCAAGGGAAAGCGCAGACACATACGCGTCATTGAAAGCGGAATTCAGGTGTCGAGGAACAGTCCTTAAAATCCAAAGCGTAGGTCGCCGAGCCGAATCAAGTCCAGCATAAAACACCAGCGGCGATTCTGATGGCATTGAGCTACCATTCTTATAAATAATTTTCGGCCGAAGCTTACTAATCGCGTTAGCCAGAGACTGTACGTCCCTCATGGATATGCTGTACCCTGCTAGTGGGATATTGATAGGAGCGTTGGATTGTCCCCATGCCTGCACCGGAAGGGCAACGACAGCGACGGTAATGGTAATGACAGCTAGATTCAAGTAGAGGGCAAGCAATGGGGAACAGTTCCGCTCCTTGTTAATGTGCGTCGGTTTGAGCATTTATACTGCTCCTTCCTAGGTTGGCCTGAGAAGATTGGCTTGACCGCGCCATGGCTGCGAACCGGCAGCGGGGTATCTTTGCCACGGACAAGCGCGCGAACGCAATGAACAACCAAATAGGCGGCAACCTTTCAATCTCGTGTCACCGCGATTGCGCATCCACAAAGAGCGGCTGTGCACTTGCGCCGGCGCCCGCATGTTGATCTTCGAATAGATGTGAATCGCTCCCTCTGGCCGCAGATCCCATGAAGGCCTTGATCTCCTTTTCTGAATATCCTAAACGCCTGAGGCCTTCTGCGATGTACGTATTGCTATTCATGTCCTCAGTGTATCTAATATTCTTGGCTTCCAACTCGCGATTTAACTCTTCGAACGTGGCAATCACGGCGTGATCCCAGTTTTTGTCAGATACGCCAGGCGGCGGCTTCAACCATTGGGTCGCCGTGTTGCCAACAATTGTATTACCGTAGGGTTGCGGCTTCAGAGTAGAACAGCACAATGTGTTGAGGCCGCCGGGCGACGGCCCAGCCTCGAATACCTTAGGATGCTTGTCGCCCGTCTGCTCGACCTCGATGAAGTTATGCGAATATGCGGTGCCAAGCACTCCGACATTAGCAATGTAGCTGAGAAAGCCGCTGGGGTCCTCATACTCTAGCGGATTGTTGTGATTGTACATGTATGGCTTTTGCGACATCGGATCGTGCGCGTCGCCCGCATAGGCATCGGGT
>PLLF01000076.1 GCA_003140855.1 Vulcanimicrobiota bacterium | reverse complement strand
GCAGGAGCTGATCTCGCGATAGGTCTTCGCGCTTGGAACCCACACCTCGAGATCGTATGTCTTGGCGGCGTTGAAGCCCACCTCGCCGGCGCACAACGCCACGACGCGGTGCGGCAGCTCCAATTCTTGCAAGAGCGCCTCGGCGTCACGCGTTAATAGCTCGAGCGCTTCTTCCGATTTCTCCGGCGCCGTCAGCCAGACGAGCTCCACTTTTTCAAACTGATGCTGGCGTACGATGCCGCGCGTGTCCTTGCCGGCGGCGCCCGCCTCTTTGCGAAAGCACGGCGTGAATGCCGCATACTTGCGCGGAAGCGTTTCAGGCGGGAGTATTTCGTCGCCGTGCAAGGCGGTCAGCGGAACCTCTGCCGTGGGAATCAAGAACAGCTCCGCAGCGGCGTCGTAAAACATCGCGTCGGCGAATTTGCTCAATTGGCCGGTTGACCACATCGTTGCGCGCGAAACCAGCACCGGCGGATTCACCTCCACGTACCCTTTGGCAAACGCGCGATCGAGAAAAAACTGCGTCAGCGCACGTGCCAGCCGCGCTCCCGGCCCCACGAAGATCGAAAAGCGTGCGCCGGAAAGTTTGACGGCGCGCTGAAAATCTAAAATGCCCAAGCGCTCGCCGAGCTCCCAGTGCGGTAACGGTTCGAAGGAAAACTTCGGCGGCTCGCCGTGCGAGCGCAGCACGACGTTTTTCGATTCGTCGTTCCCGTCCGGAACGGAATCGTCGAGAATATTCTGCGATTGTGTAAGCAGCTCGTGAAGCGGCGAGTTTCGTTCGTCGGGCGCCAACTCGCGCGCGCGCGTTTCCGCTTCATCGATGCGCCGGCTGAGCTCGTCAAGCTTCGGCCGCAGCTCGCGGGCGGCGGCGGCTTTGTCGGCGGCTTTCCCGATCTCGGCCGACAGACGATTCTTTTCTGCCTGCGCTTTCTCGGCAGCCGTTAACGCGGAGCGGTACTCCTCGTCCAAGCGCAGAACTTCGTCGACAAACGCAGGATCGAGACCGCGGCGCTTCGCCGAACGCCGAACGCGCTCCGGATCGCGACGAATGAGATCAACATCCAACATATGAAGGAACGCCGCATTATGCGAGGTTTGCAAGGCGACCTGCAAACGGGAGGATTTCAGAACGAAGCGTTGCTCGCGCCGGAGCAGGCGCTGACGCTCTTTTTTGCGCGCGCGCAGCTGCGGATGAGGAAAACCGAGACCGTCCCGTTTGAAGCCGCACTCGGCCGCGTACTCGCGCGGCCAGCGATCGCCGACCAAGCGCACCCTCCGGTCGCGCGTTCGGCGATGGACGGTTTTGCGGTGCGATCGCAGGATACGCCGGGCGAGCTGGACGTCGCCGGCGAGATCCGTATGGGCTGCGCGTGGGAGAGCGAGCTCGCGCCGAAAACGGCCGTACGCATCCCGACGGGCGGCGCTTTGCCGCCGCACGCGGACTGCGTCGAGCCTATCGAAGACGCCGAGATTTCCGGCGAGCGCGTACGGATCGCGAATGCAATTGCCCCGGGCGAGCATATCGTGCCGGCCGGTTCGGATATGCGCGCCGGAGAGACCATATTAGAAGAAGGGCGGCGGATCGGCGGCGCCGAGCTCGGCGTGCTCGCTGCACTCGGAATAGTGAATGTGCCGGTGTATGCGGTCCCTGTTTTTGCGATCGTGTCGAGCGGCGACGAACTCGTGGACGTTCGTAGCCGGCCGGGCGTGGCACAAGTCCGCGATTCGAATCGCTGGGCGCTGGCCGGAAAAATCGAAGCGCTCGGCGCGGCCGTCAAACAGTATCCGATCGCGCCTGACGATGAAACGGAGTATGGCCGGCTCCTGGACGCCGCAATCGCAGAATGCGACGGCGTGATTCTGAGCGGCGGCTCCTCGGTCGGTCAGCGTGATCTCACACCGCGTCTCGTCGATCGCCGCGGACCACCCGGCGTGATCGTGCACGGTCTGCGGGTCAAACCCGGTAAGCCGACGCTACTGGCCTCAGCCGGCGGTAAGCCGGTGATCGGCTTGCCCGGAAATCCCACTTCGGCGCTGATGATTCTCGAAGCCGTAGCCGCGCCGATCGTCGCGTACTGCGTCGGAGCGTACGTCCGAGCCGTGCAAGTCGAAGCCGAGCTCGCGCGTCCGTTGCGCAAGCGCCCCGGATGGACGCACTACGTTCCCGTGCGCTTAGAGGAAACCGCCGGAATCTGTACCGCGTTTCCTTTAGACATGCAATCCGCTTCGGTCAGCCTGCTCGCGCGCGCAAGCGGATTTCTCACTTTGGGCGAAACCGTAGAATCCGTCGCGGCGGGCGAAACGGTCCTAGCGACTCGCTTTTTATAAGGGGGAAGATGACGCAGAACGTCGAGTTCTTGGCGGCGCCGCACATCGAAGCGATTCCGCCGATGACGCCGTTCATCGGTCCCGAGCAGTTGATGCGCGAAGGCGGCCACGCCTCGCTCCTGCGTTTGGGCGCGAACGAGAGCGCGTTCGGGCCATCGCCGCGAGCGGTTGAAGCCATGAGTGCGGAGCTGCCGCGCATTTCGTGGTACGGCGATCCTGAATCGTACGATCTGCGCGCCGCGCTGGCGCTGCGCCACGGCTGCGCGAGCGAAAACATCAGCGTCGGTTCGGGCATCGACGATTTGATGGGGCTCGCCGTGCGTGCTTTTGCAGCGCCCGGCGCAGTCGCACTGACCACGCGCGGAACGTATCCGACTTTCAATTATCACGTGATGGGATTCGGCGCTCAATTCGCGACCGTCGATTACCGCGCGGACGGTTTCCTGGACGTCGATGCGCTGATCGCAGCGGCCGGAAAGCTTCGTCCGTCAATAGTCTACGCCGCTAATCCGGACAATCCGAGCGGTACACTGTTGCCCTCGGCTGAAATGGTGCGTCTTTTCGAGGCATTACCCGATGAGTCGCTTCTTTTTCTCGACGAAGCATATGCGGATTTCGTTGACGAGCGCGACCTGTTTCCCGATTTCATTCACGGCCGGCTCTTGCGCGTGCGTACATTTTCAAAGGCCTATGGCATGGCCGGCGCGCGCATCGGCTATGCGATCGCGATGCCCCGCAACGTCACGACGTTTCAAAAAATCCGCTTGCATTATGGAGTCAACCGCAACGCGCAGATCGGCGCGCTCGCCTCGCTGGGCGATCCGGAATTCGCGCAGCACGTCGCGGCAGAAACCGCCCGCGGCCGTGAGGACTATTACAAACTGGCGAGCTCGCTCGGCCGCCCATACCTGGAATCGTGTGCGAATTTCGTTTGCATCGATTTCGGGAGCAACGAGATCGCCACGCAGATCATGAACGCACTGCTCGCGCGCGGCGTTTTTATTCGCAAGCCCAGCGCGCCGCCGCTGGACCGCTTCGTGCGCGTTAGCGTCGGCACGCCGGCGGAGCGCGACGAGTTTGCGGCGCGGCTGCGCGTGCTGTGGCGGGAGATCGCATGAGATACGCGATCGTCTCCGACATTCACGGCAACTTAGAATCGCTGCAGGCGGCTTTCGCGCTTATGAAACCTGACGATTCTGTTCTCTGTTTGGGCGACACGGTCGGCTACGGGCCCGATCCCAACGAGTGCGTGCGGATGATCCGCGAACGCGCGGCCGAGTGCGTACTCGGAAACCATGAAGTTGCAGCCGTCGACAATTTCGGCGTCGAGTATTTCAATCCGGCGGCGCGCACCGCGATCGAATGGACTAGAGGCAAGATCGATCGCGAGAATATCGACTGGCTCAACGGGCTGGGCTACGAAGTGCGTCTCCCCGAGTTCTTGCTGGTGCACGGTGCGCCCGTCAATTACTTCGAGTACATCTTGGACAAGCGGCAGGCGAAGGCGGCCTTCCAACGGACGGATGCGCCGCTGATCTTCGTCGGCCATACGCACGTCGCCGAATACTACTCCTTGGAGCCGGACGGCAGCATCGGCCACGAACACCGCCAGCACGGCGGCGAGCTCGAACTCGATCCGGCAAAGCGATACATCATCGACGTCGGCAGCGTCGGCCAGCCGCGCGATCTCAATCCGCAGCCGTCGTTCGTCTTCTACGAACCGGCGAAGCGTCGGATCGAATGGGTGCGCTACGAGTATCCCATCGCGACGGTTCAGAAAAAAATTCGCGACGCCGGTTTGCCGGAAGTTTTGGCGACGCGGCTGGAGCAAGGCCGGTGAGAACGATCGACGACGGCCGCTGCTTCGCGTGCGGAGCCGAGAACGAGATCGGGATGCATCTAAAGTTCGAGCGCACCGAAAACGGCGCGCTCGCGCACGCTACCCTCGGCGATCAATTTCAGGGCTGGCGCGGCATCGCGCACGGCGGAATCGCGCTTGCGCTGCTCGACGAAGCGATGGCGCACGCGGCCGGATATGCGGGCTATCGAGGTGTGACGGGCAGCATGAACGCGCGCTTCCGCAAGCCCGTGCCGCTGAATGCGCCGATCGAGATCAAAGGGCGCGTCAAGTGGATGCGCCGCAACGTGCTGGAAATGGAAGCGCGCGTCAGCGACCGCGCCGGCAACGTGCTCGTCGAAGCTGAAGGACGTTTCGTCGCGAAAGGCCGCATCGAAGACGAAGACGACAAGTTGTTCAAGGATGGCTAAATCAAAACAAGCACGTGCCGCGCAGAAGGTCGTCAAGAAAGCAGCTCCCGCGGTCGACAACAGACGCGCGCGTCATGAGTTTCACATCTTGGAGTCGCTCGAGGCGGGCATCGCCCTCACCGGGACCGAGATCAAATCGATCCGGCAGGGCGGCATTAGCCTCAATCAGGCGTACGCGCGTCTCCGCGACGGCGAATTGTGGCTGCTCGGCATGCACGTTCCCGCCTATAAACAAGGAAGTTTTTCAAACGTCGAGCCCGATCGCCCGCGCAGATTGCTGCTCCACAAAGAACAGATCGCGCGTTTGGGCGGCCGCGCGGCGGAGAAAGGCTTGACGCTGGTTCCGCTGCGGCTCTATTTCACGCGCGGCAGGGCGAAGGTCGAAATCGGCCTGGCGCGCGGGAAAAAGCTCTGGGATAAACGCGCCGACACCGCCAAACGCGACGTCCAGCGCGAGATCGCCCGTCACTCGCGTTGATGCGCGGCACCAAACCGTTGCGTTCCATCGAACAGGCCGTCAAGCGTGAAGGCGTCATTCGCGCGGGCGAGCACGTGTTGATTGCCTGCAGCGGCGGCTCCGACAGCGTCGCGCTGGCTGCGACCCTGCGCGCGCTTTCCAAGACGCTGCGCTTACAGCTGACACTCGCGCACGTCAATCACGGAGTGCGGCCGTCGGCATGGCAAGATGAAGCGGTCGTGATGCGCGTTGCCGCGGCGCTCGGCCTTCCATTTAAAGTGGCCGGATTAGAGCTGGCGCGCGCGGGCGAGGCCGAGATGCGCGAAGCTCGCTATGAAGCGCTCGAGCGGCTCGCGCGCGCCACCGGATGCGGAGTGGTCGTAACGGGACACAACGCAAGCGATCAAACCGAAACGGTGCTGCTCGCCCTTTTTCGCGGGACCGGCGCCGACGGTCTGGCCGGCATGCCCGCCCGCAGGCAGCTGGGCAAGGATATCGACCTCGCGCGTCCGCTGCTGCGCTTGGAACGTAAGGACTTGCGAGCCTATGCCCAGCAGATGGGCCTGCCGTACGCGATCGATCCGAGCAACGCGGACCGGACGCTGCGGCGCAACGCGGTGAGGGTGGCGCTGCACGCGCTCCGGCCCCTCTTTCCCGGCCTAGATGCGGCGGTCGCGCGCGCGGCCGAAGTCGTGGGCGCGGAGTTCCGCGCGACGCCGGCAGCCGCCGTCCGCAGGCAGGTTCGTGAAGCTCTGCGGGAGCACGAAGCGCTGGGTGGCGTGGATTTCGAGCACATCGAGGCGGCCGTCCGGGCGCTCCAGCAGGGTCTCTCGGGCCGGTTTTTCATGGCGCCGGGGGTTGAAATCGAAGTCTCGGACGGCGTTTTGGTAGTGCAGCGCAAGTGAAGGAAACCATCGAGAAGGCGCTCTTTTCCGGCGATGAAATAGCCGCCGCCATCGAGCGTTTGGCACAGGAAATAGCGCGCGACTATGCCGGGCAACCGCTGCTGGTGCTGGGCGTGTTAAAAGGAGCGCTCTACGTGACCGTCGATCTGGTGCGGGCCCTCTCGCGCATACCCGACGGCCCGAGCCTAATCGAACTCGATTTCATCGTCGTTTCCAGTTACGGAAACTCGAGCCGGTCGAGTGGAGAGGTGCGGTTGCTCAAGGACACAAGCGAGAAGATTGCGGGCCGGAACGTGCTCGTGATCGAGGACATCATCGACAACGGCCTCACGCTGCAGTACCTTCGGTCGTTACTCTTGGGGCGCGAACCAACCAGCCTGCGATCGTGTGTGCTCTTCGACAAGCCGTATCACCGGCGCGTTGAGGTTCCCGTGGATTATGTCGGCTTGGTCGCGCCTGACGTGTTCGTCGTAGGGTACGGTTTGGACTATCAAGAAAACTACCGCAACCTTCCTTATCTCGCGCAGCTGCAATCCTGGGTATTTTCGGAATAAGGCACTCTAACTCGTGAGCAAAAATCTTCGAGGCATTCTCCTCATACTCGCCGCGGTGGCCGTGGTGTATTTCGTCGTGCAGCGCATCGTGCTGCCCACGCCCGAGATCGTGCCGCTCGATTACAGCGCGTTTTATCAGAAGCTCGAAGCCAATCAAGTGCAAACCTTTGACGCGGTCGGCACCGAGGTCAGCGGAACGCTCGCGAACGGAACGCATTACGCAACGTCGATTCCAAACCGCGACTCGGGATTCGTCGCGCAGGTTACACGGCACGTCAAAGGCAGCGTAAAGTTTGAGGCCGCCAGCTCGAACGGCACGCTGAACGTCGCGCTGACGCTCTTACCGTTCCTGATCGTCGGGTTCTTGGTATTCCTGATATTCCGGCAAGCGCAGAGCGGCGGAAATCAAGCGCTGTCCTTCGGGCGTTCGCGTGCGAAGACGCTTTCGGAGAATCGCCCAAAAGTTACGTTCAACGACGTAGCGGGCGTCGACGAAGCCAAACAAGAGCTCGGCGAGATCGTCGAGTTTCTGAAGTATCCTAAGAAATTCCAAGCTCTCGGTGCGCGCATTCCCAAAGGCGTGCTTTTGCTGGGCCCGCCGGGATCCGGCAAAACGCTGCTGGCGCGAGCCATCGCCGGTGAAGCGGGCGTCCCGTTCTTTTCGATCTCGGGTTCGGACTTCGTCGAAATGTTCGTCGGTGTCGGTGCGTCGCGCGTGCGCGACCTGTTCGATCAAGCCAAGAAGTCGGCGCCGTGCATCGTGTTCATCGATGA
>PLLF01000049.1 GCA_003140855.1 Vulcanimicrobiota bacterium | reverse complement strand
ATGGCCGTGGACGCCAACGTGCTGATCTTCGAACGCATGAAAGAAGAGCTGTGGGCCGGCAAGACGATGCGCGCGGCGGTGCGCACCGGCTTCGCGCGCGCATTCACCGCGGTGTTCGACAGCCATTTTACGACCATCGTGGGCGCCGGCGTGTTGTTCGAACTGGGAACGGGCACCGTTAAAGGATTCGCGTACACGCTGTTTTGGGGAACGGTCTTTTCGCTCGTGACGGCAGTCTTCATCACGCGTTTCTTCGTCGATGTTCTGGTTGACAACGATATCGCGAGCGATCCGCGCCTGTGGGGCGTGAATCCTGACGAGATCGGAATTTTCGCGCGCTCGGGAGCGGCGGGCTCGTAATGTTTTTTCGCCGCTTAAACTGGAATATCGTCGGCTGGTTCCGCATCGTCTCGCTGATCTCGTACTTGATCATCGGCGCAGGTTTCGCATCGATGATCTATCACTCGGTGACCGCACCGGGCGGCGGATTCCAGCCCTCGCACGCGCTGCGCCTCGGCCTTTCGTTTACCGGCGGTACGGCGGTGGACGTCGTGTACACGAAGCCGGTCACGCAAGACCAACTGCGAGCCGCTTTAGCTCCGCTGGGCGTGAGCGACGAACGCATAACCACGGTCGGAAAGCCTGCGGCGCCCAACGCGTGGACAAAATACTCCATCGAAACACAGACCGCGCTCGGAAACAACATCGCGGGGGTTTGGAGGGCATTGAGCGCGGCGGCTCCCGTAGATCGCTCGCAATCGTCGATTACGTCGGTGGGTCCGACGCTCGGCAAAGAATATCTCACCAAAGCGATTGAAGCGCTCATCATCGCTCTCTTCATCCAATTCATCTATATCGCGTTCCGGTTCGGTTGGAACTACATCTTCGGGTTGGTGACGGTCATTGCGCTCGTGCGCGACGCCGCGATGATGATCGGCATCTACGCGCTCGCCGACAAACGGGCCGACGACGCGTTCTTGGCCGCGGTGCTGACTGTCATCGGATACTCGGTCATGGACACGATCGTCATCCTCGACCGAATACGAGAAAACACGCGCGTGATGGCGGGCCAGGCCTACGAGAAGATCGTCAACACGTCGATCCTGCAGACGATGACGCGCTCGTTCAATACTTTGGCGACCGTCGTTATCACGCTGGTCGCGCTGCTCGCGCTGGGCGGCGCGTCGCTGAAGAATTTCGCCTTCGCGTTGCTCGTGGGTATTTGCTCGGGCGGATACCACTCGATCTTTTATTCGGCGCCGCTGGTGCTCATTTTCCGCAAACGGCAACTCGATTCGGCGGCGCGCAAGCGCGCCGCGGGTTTGGCCGCGCAGGGCACGCGGTCCGCGCGCGGCGTGGCGGAGAGCCGCGCGCTCGGCGCGCATGGCGGAATGGCGCGCGAAGATATCGTGGCCGCGCGCAAGGCGCGCCGCGAAAAAGCTAGATCGGCGCGCACGACGTCGACGCCTACGCCCGCGCGCTACAAGCGCAAACGTGACGAAAGCTCGGCTGAGGCAGTTGCCGAAACGAGCTCGGAAATGGATCCGCTCGACGCGCAGGCCGCGGGCATGGATGAAGCCGCCTTTGACGCGGGTCACGAAGAGATCAATTTGAATCTCGAAGGTTTCGAACCGGAGCAGCCGCTGCCACCGGATGACGCGCACCGCCAAGAGTAAGGGTTTACCTCCGCCGACGCCGTCGGAAGCTGCGTTCGAGCGGCTCCTAGAAAGCTTTGGCGCGCCCCTCGACAAGGGCGCTGACACCGTCGCGGAAGAGTCGATCGACGATTTTGTCGACCGTATGTTCGCGCAGCAGAAGAAATATCTCGAGCGCGACGCGTTTGCGGGAATCGGTGAGCGCGATTCGTTTCCAACCAAAATTATGGGCGTTTCGTTTGAAGGGCGCCAGGACGTCGTCGCAGGGCTGAAAGCCGGTCAAGATCTGCTGTTGGAACGCCAGCCGGAGAATCCGGCCGACGCCAACGCGATCGCGATTCGTTACGGTACCTTGCAACTGGGTTTTCTGCGCAAACAGATCGCCGCGCATCTCGCGCCGCTGATCGATTCGGGCATTCCCTACCGCGCGCGCGTCGAGCACGTCACCGGTGGACGCGACGGAAAGAATTTCGGCGTCAATATTCGCGTCTTTCGCGAGCAGCAGGCGGCGTTTGACGCATTTGCGGTAGAAGCGCGCTCTCAAGCGGATCACGCCGGCATCCAGCGCGCGCTGATCGGCGATGCCAAACTCCATAAAGCGCAGCGAGACGTGCTCGCGCGCCTCGACGCCGGCAAGAACACCCTGGCGGTTATGGGAACGGGCCGCGGCAAGTCTTTTTGCTTTCAATACCCCGCGGCATATCGCGCGCTGGAATCCGGGCAGAAGACGCTGGTGCTTTATCCGCTGCGCGCGCTGGCGAACGATCAATTCGAAGCGCTCAAGCGCCGGCTCGACGGGTTTGGATTACGCATCTTGCGCGCGAACGGCGCCATCGGCGCCGAGGAACGCGCCAAGCTGATGACCGCACTCGAACATGGCGACTGGGACATCATCTTGGCGACTCCGGAGTTCTTGCAATTTCATCGCGAAGCGTTCACCGGAAAGAGTTCGCCCGGTTTACTTGTGGTCGACGAAGCGCATCACGCATACGAATCAAAACACCGCGCAGCGTATGGAAAGCTTTCAGCCACGATAGCTGCGCTGGGCGGTCCGCAAGTCTTGGGATTGACCGCAACGGCGCGCGACGAAGCTTTCGCGCATGTGGTCGACGAGCTGCGCATCGCCGCGTGGGTGATCGATCCGTCCGTGCGCGAGAATTTGCGCGTGGTCGACGCGCGCGGCACCAAAGACAAGCTCGGCTATTTGCGCCGCACGCTCGGCGAAAGCGGAAAGGCGATCATCTATTGCAATTCGCGAAGCGAGGTTTCCAAAGTCGCCGACGGCCTGCGCAGAGATCTGCGCAACGAAGTGATGTTTTATCACGCGGGCATGCCGACAGCCGAGCGGGCAGAGGTCGAAAAATACTTCCGGTCGGGCGAGCTGCGCATCGTCGTTGCGACGTCGGCTTTCGGCGAAGGCATCGACTTGCCCGATGTGCGCAACGTCGTGCTCTATCATCTGAACTTTTCGTTCACGGAATTCAATCAGCAGGCCGGCCGGGCCGGACGCGACGGCGATCCGGCGCAGATTCACTTGCTGTTCGGCGAAACGGACCGGCGCATCAACGAATATATCATCGATCAGGAAGCGCCGACGATCGGCGTGCTGCGCGAGCTCTATCGCGGAATCCGGCGCCTGGGTTCAAACGGTACGGTGCGCATGTCGCAAAGCGAGATTGCCGGCACGCTGGAATTCGATAAAGTCAACGAACGAACGGTCGGCGCCGCGTTGCGCATCTTCGAAGACGAGGGGCTGATCGAAGCAGGCATTGATGACGACGGCCGCTACATCCGGTTTCTGCCGGCTCCCGGGAAAATCGATTTGACTCGGAACGACCGCTTCGCCGAAGGGGAGGCCGAGCGAGAGAACTTCGCCCGTTTTTGCGACTTCGTCCTGACCTCCAAGGCCGAAACGCTCGAACGCATTATTAATCGTCCGATTTACCCGCAGGGCCAACCGCTGATTCACTGAACTTGTGGCTCGGAGCGCACGTATTTTCGACCATTCCGGAGGGTTCATGACCAGTCTTTTTCGCGTTATTATCGGCGGTTTTTTTGTGTTGGCCCTGGCGGCTCCGGCCGCAGCGCAGACCGCTCCGCCACCCAGTGCCGCGAACCAGGCCGCCGCTATGGCTGCGGCCGCTGCCGCCGCCATGCAGGCAGGCCAGCCCGTCCCTTACGAAGTTTTCGTACGCGGCGCAACGGTCCAGGACGGACTGATTGCGATCATCCATAAGAGCGGCAGAGTGTACCTGGCGCTCAAGCGCTCGCAATTGAACGCCGACTTCATTCAAACGGCTGTGCCGTCGAGCGGCCTTGGGGGCCTGGGCCCGGCTCAAGGCGAGCCCTACGTAGCGCCCGCGCGTTTGATTCGTTTCGAGAAGGTCGACGACACCGTCGTCGTGCGCTGGCCGAATACGTATACGATCACGCGGCCGAACACGCCCGAAGCAACCGGCGTGCAGCAGTCGCTGCCCAGTTCGGTCGTTGCAGTGGTGCCGATCGCGGCAGCCGACGAAAACACGGTCGTCATTCCGGCCTCGTTCCTGTTGGGCGACGTCGCGGATTTTGACTCGAGCATCAACTTCGGGCCGCCTAGCCCCGGAGCTTACCGTTTGGATGCATCGCGATCGTTCTTTGCGGTGACGAAAGCTTTTCCGGAAAACGACGTGCTGCGCGTCGATCAAACATGGCAGTCGGCAGCTCCGAACCGTATCGATAACGCCCCGGATCCGCGCAGCCTCGAAGTGCTGATGACCTACAACATCATCCAGGCGCCGACGGATGGATATGTGCCGCGCATCGCGGATCCGCGCGTCGGCTACTTCACGCAACCCTTCATCAACTTCTCGACCGATCAAGTGAACACGAGCCGCACGGTGCATTACATCATGCGGTGGAACTTTGGGCCGCGCACCTCATCCGCGCCGATGCGCGCAACGCGGCCGCTCGTGTTTTATCTCGGCAGCGACATTCCGTACCAGTATCGCAACACCGTGAAGTCGGCGCTGCTCACCTGGAACGACGCGTTCCGGCGCATCGGCATTCTGGATGCGGTGCAGGTGCTTCAGGAGCCTAACGATCCGTCTTGGGATCCGGAAGATATCCGGCACAACCTTATTCGCTGGCTCAACACGAGCTCGCCGGCGTTCGGCGCCGAAGCGCTGCTGGTCACCGACCCGCGCACCGGTGAGGAACTCAATATCGGCGTGAACTTCGATGCGGTCGAAGGTCTTGCGGGACGAACCTACCGCTACGTCGTCGCTCCCGCGCGCGGGCTTCCCGATGCAGCGGCTGCTGAAAATACGTTCGTGCAAGACTTGATCTGGTCGGTGATCTTGCATGAATCCGGACATGATTTCGGCCTGCAGCACAACTTTATCGGTACGATGGCGTATTCAGCGAAGCAAATGCAGAGCAAGGCTTTTACTTCTCGCTACGGCGTCTCAAACTCGGTCATGGAATACAGCCCCGTTAATCTGTGGCCAAAGGGCACTCCGCAAGGAGATTACTTTCAACTCGCGCTGGGACCGTACGATTACTACGCGATTCGTTACGGCTACGGCTACATTCGCAATGCCTCCACGCCCACGGCCGAGATTCCGACTCTTCGGCGGTGGGCCTCGGGTTGGACCAATCCGTGGACGCGCTTTGCAAGTGATGAAGACGTGTCGTTCCAAACCGGTCACGCGATCGATCCGCGCGTCGCGCAAAACGACCTCACCAATCATCCGCTGCAGTGGTGCGACGGGCAGATGAAGATGATGCACGGCGTCATGAACGCAGTCACCCAACGCTTTCCGGCGCCGGGTCATTCATACGACGAGGCGCGTCAAGCCTTTACGACCCCGTTCAACTACTATCTGCGCTGCGCGACGATGCCCGCGCACTGGATCGGCGGCGAGTACATCTCGCGTGCAGCCAAGGGCGACCCCGGCGCAGGCCCGCCGCTCTCGCCGGTTTCAGTCGCCGACGAGCGCGCAGCCTGGACCATGCTTGCGAACGGATTGTTCTCCGAGTCCGCTTGGCACTTCAACCCGAACGTGCTCAATAAGCTGACGTACTCCGAGTACTCGGACTTTACAGACGGCTCGTGGGCCTATGCGCCCACTCCGCGCCACGACGTGGCGGTCACAACGATTGTCAACGGCGCGCAGAACCAAACGCTAAGCGAGTTGTTCGCTCCGCTGACGCTGCAACGCATCGACGATCTGCAGACCAAGTACAGTCTTGGCAGCACGATGTCGCTGACCAATCTTTTCGATTGGGCGCGTGGGAGCATCTTCGGGGAGTTGACCGGCGGAATAAACGGCGCCGGCCCGATCCGCCGCAATTTGCAGATGGCGTACGCCAAACGCTTGTCGGACATGTGGGTCAACCCGGCACCCGGAACGCCTGCCGATGCGCAAGCGCTGGCGCGCATTCAACTGGAAGACCTCAAGCACTTGGTTGGGCTTGGATTGCAAAGCTCGAGGCTTAGCGAACTAACGCGCGCGCATTTGGAAGCGCTCGGAGCCGTCGCTCAGCAAGCTTTGGATGCGAAGGCGAATATCGTGACCATCCCTGGCTTACCGCGATTCTAATCTAGGCCACAGCGCGTTCGGCGAGAGCCGCGTCGGTTTGTTCAAAGAAACGATTGCGTGTTTCCGTAATGCGCGGCGCCCGTGGGTCGACTTGTTTTTCCGTCAGCGGGAAATGCACGGTCGGCCCCGCCGCGTCGCGGTAGTCGGCTCCGTCAAATGGTTCGAATGAGGAACTCTCGCCATGCGAGCCACGCCTCATGCAAATTGCTGTCGAACTGCGCATTATCGAGTCGCACTTCGCCTTGGTCTCTAAGCTATCGCAGCATCCTAGCTCTGTGTTGCACATAGACCACCTGCAAATGGGCATGAAATTGGGCACTCGCGCTTAAGCACAGAGAGGGCGGAATGCAGATAGTCGAGTTCGCGCCATTCGCTAAGGACCACGACTTTTCTACACTGGTGAAAGCGACCTGATGCGAGTCGGCGAAGCGTTTTACGAAGTCTTACCGGCGATTAAGACCCTGGGTCAGCGAACTGCTTCCAAAAGAAGGCCTCCCACAGATACTGTGAGAGGCTATTCCGACGAGGGGCTCGGTTAGAAAGGCCTAGCGGCGCTCGGGTTTATGGAATCGTGCCGAAGGCGCAGGACTTGAAGTCGCTATTGACTTGCAGGTTGTAGTGGAATCCGCTCGTCAGCGTTATCGTGCTGCCCGGCCCGATGCCGCCGCTGTTCGCCGGACAAAGCCAGGCGACGCCGGTACTGGGCGTAACTTGCACCGTGAAAGTGCCGGCTCCGAGCGTATCGAGAATGAAGCTGTCCGGACAGTTATTTCCGCTCGCGGCGAGCGTGCACCACGACGTAAAGCTCGATGCGTTGATTGGCGGGAAGGGATAATATTGCTGCGCCGACGTGATGAAGGTTGTAATTTCGGCGCCGCCGGTTCCATTGTTGGTCAATTGCAGCAGGATGTTGGGACCGGCGGGCGGGGCGGCTGCGCCGTAAATCTTCGTGCTGAAAGCGCCTTTGGTTGCATAGCTGTCGCCGTAGAGGTTCGGCGCATAATCGTTTCCGAGCTGCCACACTACAACTCCCGAGATATGCGAATACGGAGCCGGGTTGGCGGAAAACATGTAGTTCAGTCCGCTTGCAAGCGCGTTGAGGAGTGCTGTTTGGTCATACTGGTTCGGAATAGCTTGCGGGGCGCTCGGATTGAAGATCGTATAAACGCCGCCTGCCATCTGATTAACGATCTCGCCAACGAAAATCTTCGATGTCGAGGGAATGCAGAGCGTCGTAGCCGACTCGCAGCTCGTCTGCACCGTGCTGTTGAGTGCTTGACCGATTCCTTGAGCGAACAACGTGTTGCTTTCGTTGACATTATTTACAACGCCGGTGGCGGTCGTGACATTGTTCAGGACGATGCCGGTCGGACCGGTATTGTAGGTCTGCGTCAAAACGTCATCGACGAAGCCGTTCTGGACTGCCAGACCAAAATTGTTGTTGATACCGCCGGCGCTGAGTCCGAGATTGGTCGCGTTGGTCGCGTCGACGTTGACACCGGTAACGCCGACGACTTGCGGTGCAATCGACACTATGATCGCCTTGCCGTTGCTCAGAGTCTGAGCCTTCATCGCCTGTGCGATGCTGTTGACGGTCGCCGAGCTAAAGCCGTTCTCCAAATCGAGATCGACCCCCACGACTTGATTGTTGCCCGTAAGCGTCGCGTTGTAAGCGTTGATCTGCGCCGCCATATTTGCAGCCAGCGTGGCGGGTGGCTGCGGCCAGGACGACGGAACGACGATGGCGCCGCCGATGCTCAAGAACGTTTGGTTTCCACTCTTCGACGCTGACCGGTTCGAAGCTGCAGTGCTTAGTGCGCCTGCGATCGTGGAATTGGTCGACGTCGTGGTGGGATCGGCGAACGCTACAAGCAAAATATTCGGGGCTTGCCAGCCGGACGCCGTGATCTGACCTAGAGCACCGATCGCAAATGCGTCGACATATGCCGCTTTGAGAAATGACACTGGGGCGCCAAGCTGTAGGTGCCCTGCAACGGGGGGAGCCACGTTAGTGGTGGCGCACGCCGACAAAGCGAGCGACGCAATCGAGGCAAATAGAATGCTGCGTATTTTCATAAGAGTTACTCCGGTTCGACCGCGATTGGGCCGCTGACAGTGTGAAGAGTCATTGAAGAGGTGCCTTTTCCGATTCGGCCGCTGGCGGAATTTCCCACGACGCCTTGACGGATGTCGGACGGAAAGAACAGGCTTACGCCCCCGCTGATCGTGCTGGCGTCAACGCGCGCGCTGCTGTTGCGCGCGATCCGCACGGTGATGCGGCCGCTGATGGTGGTCATATGCACGTTGCGCGTGCCCGAAAGCGCTCCGAGCGATGCGTCGAGACGTCCGCTCACTTCGGTGGCGTCTACGTCGCCTCCGATTGCATTCAGCGTCGTCGGTCCGCTGACGTTGGTCACCGAAACTGACAGCGACTTCGGTACGTGAATCGTGTAGTCGACTTCGGCGCCGTTGTGATTGCCGAAAATGCTTCCACTATTGTCGTACTGTGTTTTCACCAGCGCCGTGGAGCCGCTGCTCCCGGCAACGATGTGCGTGCGCTCGATGGCAGCCTGGTCGGAGCCGTATTCGAGCGCGCTGACGTCGATGCTCGGACGGTTCCAGCCCGTAACCGTTATCGAGCCGGCGACGTTCACGACGCTCAATTCCCTCACGCCGGCGGCCGGAAGCGCGCGATGAAAGCGCACCTCGACGTTGTGGCTCGCAAACGTCGTCGAGTCGATGCAGCCCGCCAGCGAAAGCGCGGCGAGCAACACGAATGACGCGGGCCTCATAAGGCCCTTCCTACGACACATAGTAGATTTAACCGCTCTCTTGCTAGAGAGGTTTCACTTATTAAATGTTAGGCCGAGGGACAATTTTTTAATTTCGTGTAGCCGTCGGCCGTCGTGTGGTCCATGACGTACTGCACGAGCTGCGGCACGCTCTGACCGGCGGGCGGGAATTGGAAAAGCGCGGGGAGGCTTTTGTTCGCAGGCACGAACGGATCGGCCGTGCTCGATGCATAGTAAAACGGATAATCCAAGTCGATGCTTTGGCTGGAGCTGTCCGGAAAATGAACCACGAGCGAGATGTGCTCCCACCTATGCCCGGAGCTGTCGAGCGTGGGCTGGTCGTACGGAACGAAGTCGACGTAGCCGCACGGCTCGTGCGCGGCCGGCGCGCCGCCCGTCCCGGTGCCATGTCCGCTCTCCCCGCTCCCCGTGCCGCCCGTCCCGACGCCGCCGGTCAGCGCTTTGGCGGTTTTGCTACTGCCCGCGCCTTGACCGCCGGTCGGCACGTGGGGAGCCGGGGCCTTGTGATAACGCGTGCGCACGAGGGGCCGCGCGGAGGCGACGCGGCGGATGTGCTGGTTCTCCGAGGGCTTGCCGGGATTGACGATCTTCGGCTGCACGTTGGTGGGCGCGATCACATGGGCGTGCACGATCGGCTTGGGCGTGGGCCTGTGTTCGATGCGCATCAGTTTGGCGATCGTGATGACCTCTGGCTGTTCGGGCGGAATGGTCGTCGTGCGCCACGGCACGAGCTGCGCGAAAATCAGCTCGATCGCGATCGCGGCAGCGATTGCGATCACCAGCCGCCGGCGGTGATCGCTTTCGAAGAGTGACGAGAGCAGCGTCTCTGCGGGCGCCTCTCGCGCGTGCTTACCCTGAGCCGTGAGATTCATCGATATTCCAGCTTTAGATCATCCCCACGAACAACGGAAAGGCCGCCTGGCCCGATTCGCGGAAAGCCCGTGCTCCGTGGAGGTTCAGAGCTATATCCGCGCTATCCCCGATTTCCCGTTGCCGGGGATCCTGTTCCGTGACATTACCCCACTGCTCAAGGACAAGCAAGCCTTCAAGGCGGCGATCGATCTCTTTGTAGACAAATACAAGCAAGCCAAGATCGATCATGTCGTTGGGATAGAGGCGCGCGGTTATATGCTCGGAGCTCCGCTCGCGTATGCCATCGGCGCCGGATTCGTGCCGGTCCGTAAGCCGGGGAAGCTGCCGTACAGCAAGCTCAGCGAGTCTTATGCACTCGAGTACGGCACCAATTCGTTAGAAATCCATGCCGACGCACTCGGAAACGGGGACCGCGTGCTCGTGGTGGACGACCTGCTGGCCACCGGCGGCACCGCGGCGGCGACGCGCCGCCTGCTCGAGCGCCTAGGCGCAAGCATCGCCGGATTCGCTTTCTTGATCGAGCTCGAAGCGCTCAAGGGCCGAGACGCTTTGCCGGGTGCAGACGTTACAACGTTCATCACCTATTAAAATGAAACGAAGCCTGCTGTTTTTCGCCCTCGCCGCCGGCGTGGCGCTCTTGCCCGTCGCGACGACCCATGCCCAAGCCGTGCCGGCCGCATCGCCGTCCGCGGCGCCGCCGCCCGCGCTCGAGAGTTCGGCGCCTCCCGTTGAAAACTCGCCGCCGCCGCCGCTCCCTTCGCCTAAGCCCGCGCCGGAAGATCCGAAGATCCGCAAGCTCGCGATGCAACAGTTCTTGGCGTGGCAAGGCGGCACGGTCGACCGTGGCCGCTATTCCGATGACGTCAACGCGCAGCTCAGCGACGACTTACTCGCCGCCTCTGAAAAAGCCGTGGCTGGGTTGGGTGCGCTGCAGACCGCGACGTTTCGCGGCATCAGCAGCGCCAAGGGGATTCACGTCTACGTTTACACGATGCTCTGCGAACACGGCAGCATCGACATGAAGTTCGCGCTCCAGCCCGACGGCAAGATCGCACTCATCTTTTTCACCTAGCCGCTTTGCCAGCCGTCGGCCCCTGTGGCATTATAGACGGAAGTATCATGACGTTCGCGGAGCTGGTCACATCAGTCAAATCCTACGATTCCTCGCTGGACGAGGCGTGGCTTCAGCGCGTCTACGACCGGGCGGTCCAGGCCCACGAGGGGCAGCGGCGCGCGTCGGGCGAGTCCTATGTCGAGCACCCGCTGGCCGTCGCCGGCATTCTGGCCGAGCTCGAAATGGATCGCCAAACGATTGCGGCCGCACTGCTGCACGACGTGGTCGAAGACACGAGCATCACGACCGAACAAGTCGCCGCCGATTTCGGCAAAGAGATCGCGAGCCTCGTAGACGGCGTCACCAAACTCACCCGCATTCCGTATCAGTCAAAGGAAGAAGCGCAAGTCGAAAACTTGCGCAAGATGTTCATGGCGATGGCCAAAGACATCCGCGTGATCATCATCAAGCTTGCGGATCGGTTGCACAACATGCGCACGCTGGGAAGCTTGCCGCCGCCCAAACAGCTGGCGATCGCGCGTGAAACGCTCGACATCTACACGCCGATCGCGCACCGCTTGGGGATCTGGAAAATCAAGTGGGACATGGAAGATCTGTGTCTGCGCTACATCGATCCCGAACGCTACCGCGAGATCGTCGAACGCGTCGCCAAGACGCGAAACGAGCGCGAAGGTGTCGTCTCGTCGGTGATCGAGAAGCTCAACGCCGAATTCAAGACGCTAAGCGTCAATGCGCGGATCGAAGGCCGCCCCAAGCATTTTTATTCGATCTACACCAAGATGAAGAACGGCCGCGACTTTTCTACGATTTACGATTTGACGGCCATTCGCATCATCGTGGACTCCGTCAAAGATTGTTACGCAGCGCTCGGCGCCGTGCACGCGCTCTGGACCCCGTTGCCCGGGCGTTTCAAAGACTACATCGCGATGCCCAAACCGAACATGTATCAATCGCTGCATACCACGGTGGTCGGCCCGGAAGGCGAAGCGCTCGAAATTCAAATTCGCACATGGGACATGCATCGCACCAGCGAGTACGGCATCGCCGCGCACTGGCGCTATAAAGAAGGCGGCAAGGCCGACCAATTCGAGAACAAGCTCTCGTGGCTGCGCGCGCTGCTCGAGTGGCAAAAAGACATGCGCGATTCGCGCGTGTTCATGGAGAACCTGAAGCTCGATCTGTTCGACTCGCAAGTGTTCATCTTCTCGCCGCGCGGCGACGTTTTCAGCATGCCTGCGGGCGGAACGCCGCTCGATTTCGCATACGCGGTGCACACCGACGTCGGCAATCACTGCGTCGGCGCGCGCGTCAACGGCCGGATCGTTCCGCTCGATTCGACGGTGCAGAACGGCGACATCTGTGAAATTCTCGTCAACAAGTCCAGCGGCCGGCCCTCGCTCGACTGGCTTTCGATCGTCAAGACGAGCAGCGCGAAGCATAAAATCAAGCAGTGGTTCCGCAAAGAGCGGCGCGAGGAAAATGTGCTGGCCGGCCAGGAAGCTGTCGAGAAGGAACTCGCGCGCCGCCATATCGGCTTCGACGTGTTGCGCGGTGAACTGGTCGAGCGAATTGCGCGGCGCATGAATTACGTCGCGCCCAGCGATTTGTTCGCCGCGATCGGGTTCGGCGACGCATCGGCCGTATCGGTGATCAACCGCATCAAGGAAGAGCTCAAGTCGTCGAAGGTCGTCGAGTTTGACACGATAGCGCGGCCGCCGTCGGTTTCCCGCCGCACGGCTCGCAAGAGCAGCGGCATTCGGATCGCCGGCGTCGATGACGTGTTGGTGCGCCTCTCGAAATGCTGCAGCCCGGTGCCGGGCGATCCGCTCGTCGGCTACGTGACGATCGGCAAGGGCGTCTCGGTGCACCGCGCAGATTGTCCGAACGTTGCGTACATGACGGCCACGCCCGAACGGATGCTCGAAGCGAGCTGGATCGGCAAGATTGAAATCACGCACGCGGTTGACGTGGAAGTCGAAGCGCTCGATCGCCCTGCGCTGCTGCAGGACATCATGGCGGTATTCGCCGAGCTCAAGACGCTCGTCAGTTCGGTCACCGCGCGCGTGAAGCGCGACCGGCACGCCGTCGTGAGCCTCACCGTGCAGATTCACGACTTGGATCATCTGCACAAGATATTGCGCAAGCTAGAAACGTTGAAAGACGTGCGCCGCGTCTATCGCGTCACCAAGCGCGAGGCCAAAGCATCGTCGTAAACCATTGGATTTTGGTGGCCGGCGCCGCGCTGATTGGCGGTGCGATCAATAGCGTTGCGGGCGGTGGCAGTTTCCTTACGTTTCCGGCTTTGATCTTTGCCGGCGTGCCGGCGATTCCGGCCAATGCTACCAACAATACCGCGATGTGGCTGGGGGTCGTGGCGTCCGCGCGCGGCTACCGGGAAGAAGTGCGTGCCCACCGGCACATGCTGGTCGCCGCGAGCATTGTAAGTTTGATCGGCGCCGTCATCGGCGCGGTGCTGCTGTTGCATACGCCGCCGAAGCTTTTCGTACGCATGATCCCGTGGTTATTGCTCTTCGCAACGGTCGTGTTCGCGCTCAGTCCGCTCGTGACGAAAAAACGCGATACGGCCCGCCCCCATACGCCATTTCAACTCGTCGTCCAGTTCTTTATCGCGATTTATGGCGGCTACTTCGGAGCCGGCATGGGCATTCTGATGCTCGCCGTGCTCTCGTTTTCAGGCTTGCCGAACATGAATGCCGCCAACGGCTTGAAGAACGTGCTTTCGATCGTCATCAACGGCACTGCGATCATACCGTTTGTTATCGCGGGCATCATCGTTTGGAAAATCGCGTTACTCATGGCAGTTTTCACGATGATCGGCGGCTATGCCGGTTCGCGCTTCTTCCGGCGCGTGCCCTCGGGGGTTACGCGCGTTATCGTGCTCTGCATCGGCGTCTCCATGAGCGCCTACTTTTTCGTTCGCTAATTAGTGCGCGGTGGCCGGCGAAGGCGCGGCGGTTTCGCCGACATGCACCCGGCCGTCGCCTTTGACTCGCTTGCGCTCGAAGCGGGGTTCGATATGTTCGGCGACCCATAGGTAGAGCGTCGGAATGACGATCAAAGAAAGCATCGTCGAGCATAACAGGCCGCCGATAACGACCGTTCCGAGCGGCGCTTGGCTCGAGCTGCCGACCTCCAAACCTAGTGTGAGCGGCGTCATGCCTCCGACCGTTGCAAGCGTGGTCATCAAGATCGGCCGAAGGCGCAAGGGCGCTGCTTCCAAGAGCGCCGCGCGAGCGTCGCGTCCCTGGTGGCGCAACTGATTGGTAAACTCGACAACCAAGATTGCATTTTTTACGACGATGCCGACGAGCATCAGCACGCCGATGAATGCGGTGAGGCCGAAAGAACGATGCGTAAGCACGAGCGCCAGAACGACGCCGGCAAGTGATAGCGGAACGGCCGTCATGATCACCAGCGGATGCAGCAGCGATTCGAACTGCGCGGCGAGCAGCATGTAGATTAAGAGAATCGCAAGTGCGACGATCAATCCCAAACTGCTGAACGTGCTGCTTTGCTGCGTGCTGCCGGGCCCGAAGCCCCAATGATAACCCGTCGGCATCGTCACTTGATCCATTATTCGCGCCGCGGCCGCCGTCACGGTGCCGAGCGCGCCGCCGTTGAGCCCGGCGGTGATCTCGGTCTCGCGTTGCTTGTCCATGCGCGTCGTTTCAGACGGGCCGCTGCCGACGCTGACACTCGCAACACTCAGGAGAGGAATCGTTCCGAGCGTAAAGGACTGGCCCGGCACCTGCGAAGGGCTGGTGACGAGTGACGTGCCGGAATTCCCTGGTCCGGGCACCGTCAGCGCCATATCCGTAAGCGACTGGTACGTGCGCCGCTGGCTCGGCGGGAGTTGCACGATAACCGGAACCTGTGTTGCGCTCACTTGAAGGTACGTGGCGATGGATCCGCTGGTGGCCGTGTCGATCGCTTGCGAAATCTGCGTGGTAGAAAGGCCGACTGAAGCGGCGCGGATACGATCGATCTTCACGTTGAGCTGCGGCTGCGCTTGCGTGGTATTAACGTCCGGTTGGCTAATGCCCGGAATCTCCGAGAGCGCGGGAAGGGCGGAGCGCGCAACGCGGTCGAGCGTTTGCAAGTCCGGGCCATAGATCATGATCGAGAGTTCGTTCTGGCCTTGCGAGAGAACGCGCGAGACGATATCAGTCGTTCGGCCGAATGCCTGAAGCCCGGGTATCGGCGCTCCCATCAACTTGCGCATTTGTGCGCGGCGCTCGGGGGAAACCGCGCCGCCGCCACCACCGCCCGCGCGTACGCCGGTCAACCCTGCCTGCCACATGGCAACAAAGAGTCCCGCATCGTTGCTGCTAGTCCCCGGTTTCAACGTGACTTGAAGCTGCGACTGATTGGTTTGAATACGGCCGCCGCCACCACCGCCGCCGCCCCCGGAACCGACCGATGCAGCGACGTCGACAACGCGCGGATCCCCGCGCAAACGCGCTTCGACATCCTTGGTAACGGCATCGGTAACGTTGAGTGCCGCGCCGACCGGCATGCGCAGCGTGAAACTTGCAAAGCGGGAGTTCGTCGGTGGGAACAACTCCGTCGCAACGACGCCAAACTTGAGGGCGGCCAAGGTAAGGAAGAAGATGACGGCCGCAGTTGCAAAGACCGGCGCCGGATGGTCGAGGGCCCACCGCAGAAAACTCTTGTAGCGTTCGGCAAAGCGCTCGTAACGGCGGTCGAACGCCGCGCTAAAACGCGCATAGGCGGATTTGGGTCCGCCGTTTGGCCGAACGCGCTCGCCGCCCCATAACCGCGTGGCCAGCATCGGTACGGTCGTGAGGGCGACGAGCAGCGAGATTCCAACGGCGACCATAACCATCACCGCGAACGGTGTAAAGAGCAGGCCTTGCAATCCCGGGATCAACACGAGCGGAATGAAGACCGTGACCACTGTGATTGAAGAGGCGAGCACCGCGCTGAAGATTTGCGTCACCGCGGATTGCGTCGCTTGCACGATCGACTCGCCGCGCATGTAGTGGCGGTAAATATTCTCAATGACCACGATGGCATCGTCGACGATCAACCCCACGGCCAGCGCCAGCCCGCCGAGCGTCATCGTATTCAACGAATAGCCGAGCAGATAGGCGGCGAAGAGCGTGCCGAGCACGGAGATTGGCAGCGAGATCGCGACGATCAGCGTGGAGCGCCACGAATGTAGGAACAGCAGAATGATGAGAACGGCTAACACGGCGCCGTAGATCGCCGTGTGTTCCAGCGCATTGATGGAGTCGACGATAAAGCCGCGCTGGTCGAAGACGACGCCGAACTGCATCGATGGATACCGCTTCTTAATATCATCGATCTTTTGGTAGACTTGGTTGGCCGTGGCTACGACGTTGGCGTCCGGTTGTGCCGTAATCGAAATACTGAGCGCCGGTTGACCGTTTAGGCGCGTAAAGGTGCGCTGCTCTTGAATCGAATCGGTCACGCGCGCGACGTCACGAACGAAGATCGGCGCGCCGTTCTTGGTGGCGACGATCGTATCGGCGATTTGTTTTTCGTTCTGATAGAGCGCGTCGGTCTGAATCTGATATTCGTTTTGCGCGATCTGCACGACGCCCGCGGGCAGGTTCACGTTCTCGTCTCTGATGCGGGAAACGATGGTGTCGGCTGAGAGCCCGTAACCTGCAATCAATCCGGCGTCGGGTTCAATCATGATCGCGCGCGATTGGCTGGCATTGACGGAAACCGAACCGACGCCGGTTACGGCCGAAAACTCGTCGGCGAGTTGATTGGTGAAGATGTCGTTCAGGTCGCGCTGCGAGCGCGTGCTGTCGGTCACGAATGCGGTGATGACAGGCAATGAATTCGGATCGAACTTGTTGATCTGCGGCGGCTGCAGCGTCGGATCGTTCGGCAGCTGCCCGCGAATGCGGTCAACCTGATTTTGCACGTCCACCGCGGCGACGTCGATGTTGACGCCGTAATGAAATTGAGCGCGCACGCGGCTGGAACCCTCGTCGCTGGTGGACTCGATGTTGTCGATGCCCGGAACGCGGCTGACCGCGTTTTCAATCGGACGCGTTACCAGCGTTTCGATCGATTCCGGGGCGACATTGGGATAGGTGACGTTCACGCTGATGACGGGCGGTGAGAAACTCGGAAGCAGCGCCACGGACAACCGCGGGATGGCAAAGACGCCGAGCAAACCGATGGCGCATGCAATCATCGCCACCGTCACTCGTCGGGTTACGGCAAAGCGGGCGATTGGGTTAGTGCGCGGCTGGCTTTCCGGGCGCTGCATGTCGTTAATGCGGTGTTCCCATCCTTGCTTAGAATTTGCCAGAAGGCGGTGAGAAGCCGCTGAGAGGCCCCCCGGCCCCCCTCGGGGAACACCGCGTCCCGCCATGGCAAACGAATACGAAGTGACCTATCTGTTGCGCCCCAACCTCGAGGAGGCCGACGCCGACAAGCGATCGGACGCAATCGCCCAGTCGCTAAAGTCCAACGGCGGCGAAATCCTCAACATCGAGAAGCTCGGGAAGAAGCGCCTCGCCTACGAGATGCGCGACGTGCGCGAGGGAATCTACGTGGTCATGCGCTTTCGCAGTG
>PLLF01000046.1 GCA_003140855.1 Vulcanimicrobiota bacterium | reverse complement strand
GGTACGACTTGACTGGCGTATCGCCTTCCGAGGAGGCTTCTTACTCACAAGATGCGCTCTACTCTCTCGTTAACCGCTATGCGCGTCCGGTCGTATCTCTTTTGTTGCGTTTTGTGCGGTATCAGGAAAAGCAGTTTGTTGGGATAGAAACCGAGCCATTTGACCGCATTCCCATAATCTGCGGTGTCCCAACGCCTCAAGAGGCTGGCGCAGACGGTTTGCGCTACGGCGATATCGTAGGGCGAAGCCGTGACCGGATTGCCACTTCTAGGGTTGGCGACCCAGAGCTCGTCGCGGAAATATTGGAGGTGGCAGCGGAGAAGCGGGCAGCCGAGATCGTCGCGACGGCGCAGCGCATCGGCCTTCGACTCCCCGATGACGCACAAGTTCGATTTGACGACGAGCGCCGTGACTTCTTCGGGGAGCGCTGACTGTGGATTACACCCTTAGTGGTCTCGTCACGCTGCCACGACTTGAGGTTACGATCGCCCCGCAGGCATATGACCCCGCCGCCTTGACGCTCGCGCGTTGCGAGGAGGTAGTCTCGACGTCGCAAGTTCGTGCGCGTGGCTGGTATTTTCCGCACATAAATCGTGACCGCTTGGCGGCTGGGCCGCGCAGTGCATACCTAGCGAACGAGACGGAGGCCGCCGGTTGGGTCAATCATTTGGAGAGATGGCGGTTGTACACAACTGGGCAGTTCGTTTTTCAAGCAATGCTTTGGGATGTTCCCGACGCAGAACTTCAGGCAAAAATGCTGGAGAATGCGCGGTATGAGATCAAGGCTAATGCAAATATCGCGGGCTTTGTTAATTTCGTCGGGCTGATTTATTCGATCGGCGAAGTGTTTGTGTTCGCATCGCGCCTGGCGCAGGCCGTGCCGTTTCAAACTCAGGTGGACGTCTTGGTGGGTCTGCGCTCAGTAAAACATTGGGCGCTTGGCTCAAGTGACTTTGGTGCCGACATAACTCCTTATACCACGCCGCACGATAGCCCTGAACAGAAGGTTTCTGTGCCTTTAGATGTTCTCATTGCGTCCCCGTTGGCGATCGCGACGAAGGCGACCGTCGGCATCTTCGAACAGTTTGGCTGGCTTAATCCGTCGCCGAATATGATCGCGCAGTGGCAAGCGGAGATCTTTAAGAAGCAGCGGTAACGAGGCAATTGGCCCATAGCTAAAGCTGTGCTCCAAGCGATGCCGCTGAAATGCCGGCGGGAATGCCGGCGGGCGGACGCACACACAGAGATGATGAAAAACAGACGTCCGGGCAACGCGTAGGCAAATCAAACGACGTGGTTTAGACACGGTCCCGCGATCTACGTCGGAATCGCAGCAAGCCGCCGCTGTATGCTGGCGATCGCCTTAACGGCGCGTTCTCCGCAAACGCTATCGTCAGCCAATTGTCGGAGTACGGCTAGTGATGTGTCGCCGCCGATCGTGGACAACACGTGAATAAAGAACGCTCGCACCTCTTCGGCGCGGCATGGCGATAGCGTGGGCGTATCGTGGTTCAGTGTTAAGCAGCCTTCGGCAAAGTCGCGTAGCTCGGTTGGCCATATGTTTACGAAATCAAGTTTGAAGGCGTCGTCGTATATCATCACGTTTGCCGTGACGGCGTCGAACAACACGCCGCCGGCGATCGCAACGTCGGGGAAGGTGCGCCAAAGCGTCGCGGTGCGTTCCAGCGCTGACTGTCCGAAACGAAAGTGCCAGAACACGATCTGCCCAATCGTTTTCCATCCGCGCTCCTGCGGCGATATAGCCTCCGGCATCTGAGGCGGTAGCTCTAGCCACTGGGCGCAACCTTGCAATCCCAAAAAATAACTGGCTACGTCCTCCTGCGCGGAATACACCCGCTGCTTCATCCCTGGTATTTGCGATGCATATCGTTTGAACGCTGGCAGAGCGTCTTCGCGGCGGAGCTGTATGAGCTCGGTAAGTATCCATGTTGCGTGCGCGCCGCGCTCGTCGCGCATAGCGGCGAGCACAAGAAGGGTGCAACGCTCGTCCTCGCTCAGGGTGCTGTACGCGCCGTAGTATGCCTCGCCGAGTGGCTCTTCGAAAATGCTCGCCACTGCGCCGTACGCCGCACTGCAGCGTGCCTCAGCCGGTGTCAGACCACTAAGTTTCGCAAGGGCATCGGCGTTTGCGTCCGTAAACGGGTCTCCGCCGCGGATGATGTTCTGCATCTCGACTAGCGCGTCGGCCTCTGTCGGCAGTCCGTCAAGCGCACCGTATGCTGCGAGTGCGTCAACGAGCGCTGTCGATTCGAATATATGCTCTGTTTCGAATGAGCGCAGCATGTCGCGCACGGCAGGTAGCAGATTCGCATGGCGCTCGTGAATAAGCGCATTTAGTCGTTGTATGAAGTACATCGCTTGTGTACGTAGGCTGTAATGTCCGCTGTTCCAGGCATACTTTACGAGCTGTAAGTCGTCCGAAATGCGGCCGTCTTCGCCCGGGTACATCTCGAGCAAGCACAACGCCGCTATATCGCTCGGAGCTTCCCGTGCTGTCCGCTCACGCAGCGCCGCGAGAAAAGACGGATTCACTCGTGCAATAAGTCCGTGGTGAGTATGTTCGCGGAGCGCAGCGATGATCACGCCGCACGGCAATGTCGCTTGTGGCCATGACAGCACAAATGTGTTGTGAAGGACAGTTCCCCAGACTGCTCTTGGCTTGAAACGGGCAGCTGCAGCTGCCTCGCCGGTTACTTGCCGAACTGTGCTTTCGGTTGCGTCCAGAAGCCGGAAGAATCGCTGCTGGAGCGCGGGATTGTCTAGAGAGCGCCCAATCACCGCCAGCAATATTCGATCGCGTGCGGTTAAGCTGCGTTGCCCGGTGAACGTGACGTCTACGAGACGGCCCCGCCCGCCCTCAACTTGTTGCGTTTCGCACCTTGCGTTCAGCGTGCCGAGATCCGCAAATGCACGTTCCAAGACTTCGTAACACTCGCCCAGGAGCACGTCGCGCGCGAGATCGCCACACCCCCCGGAGATCACGCGCGACAGCAACGTTACGTCTTCCGAGGCTCTCAGTACGGTCGCAATTTCACTCTGGTCCGTAAGTCTGGGCAGCACGAAGGCAAAGAGATTGCGGTTCCGTGGACGCTTCAGTTCCTCGGCGAGCGCCGTCACATCGCCTGCCTGCCGGCGGAGCACTTCCGCTAAGAAATACGAAAACAACAGCTCGTGCTCGAACGCGATTGTATCGGCGCCGAACACGACGAGGCCGCTTCGACCTACGGCGTCGAGTACGGAAAGCGGCACACCTTCGTCTCGTGCGAACGCTTCGGCGAGACTCTCGAACCGGTCGCGCGGGAAGCAAAACGTAAGGTCGCTCCTCATTTCGTCGGCGAACGCTCGAAGGAACGCGGCACCTGTGATGGTGTTACCGCTTAGCGTTTCTCGCACGTAACGATCGTATAGCTGCGCAGAGCTGCCCGGTGCTGCGCCGGCACGGTGGCACCGCCCTGCGATTACAAGGTCGTATGCGTTAGTAAAGCCTGTGCACAACGCGTCGAGCTCAGGCGACGCCACTATGTCCGCGTGATAGGCATAGATCGCCCTCTTAGCCTTGGTGTCGGGCGATGGAATGGTGATGCGTTGGCCCTGTAACTCGTTCGGCAGCGTTATGTCGTGCTGTGCACTCAACACCACTCGGCCCTCATATCGCAGCACGAATGCCTGGGCCCCCTCGAGGAGATCCCGGCGCGCTCTTTCTGAGCATTCGTTGACGCCGTCAATGATCAGGACGGGTCGTTTTCCGCTACGGCGGGCTGATGCAATCAGCTCGGCAGGATCGCCTGCGAAATAAGGAGCGACCTCGCGTTGGAGAAATGCTGCAAACGGACCGTGTTCAAAATGGCCGGCGCGGACTAGCAGCGGCATTTCGTCTTCGCTGTCAACAAGCGCCGTCGTCAAGTGCTCCAGGTGAAACGATTTGGTTGATCCGCTGGCGCCGATGAGCGTCCAGTTATGACGTTCCTGTAAACGCGCGACCAGCCGAATACCGTAGTCATCGGCCGATGCATCGAGGAGAGGCGGGAGCCGGTCTCCAATCGAGCCGCGAATGCATGCGTTGTAGCGCTCTTGGGCGTGTAGTGCGCGGCTAACGCTCTCGTCAGTCGCCTCATCCAGTGTTACCGGTCTCAGGTTGTGGGAGCGTGCGAACTCGCGCCAGTCCTCGAATTGCCATGCGCAGTCAGTCCGAAGAGTGCCTAGCTTGCCACGGATAATATCATAGCCGGCGACGCTGACTTTGTAGTCGCTTACCGTGACCTTGGATCGCGGATCCATGGCGGGGTAGATGCTAACGAAGGCGAGAAAGTCGTACGCGAACTTCTTCCCAACTGGGTTCGGCACACCGTCTGTCTTCCGTTGAAACTTATGCATGGCATCGCTCAGCATGTACTTTTGATCGAGCGTTTGTTTAAATGGATTCCCATCGTAAGGCACCCGCTCGCCGGCGGCATTTTGGTGAAGCCAATCTCCGTTCTCGGTCCCGAATACGGGCCCGATGAGATTCTTTAGCTCCAGCAACGTGACGCCGTCGCGTGTAATGACAAGAAAGTCGACTTGTTTAGGGATGAAGAAGTTGGCGAGAATAAGCGCTTCGCGGTCGCCGAGGTCGTCATAAAGACGACGCAAAAAAAGCGCTTCGTAGCCCTCGAGCGGCGCGCCGATATAGATCTGTTTAGTGGGGTTTTTCATACTCTGCCGAGCGGAGCTCGGCGCTTCGCGGGTGCGGTCCTACCGCCTCACGCTACGGTAGCGCGTCACGCCCTGAAAGTCAAGCGGGCCGGCTCAGCGGGTAGTGTTCTCGTCAAACGATTAGTCTTTGACGGCGGCTTCCGCTTTGCGTTTCAACGCGCCCGTCATACGCGACCACATCAGCCATATGCCGGAAAGCCAACAGGCAATCACGACAAGTCCCCACGCGGGTGACGTGTGGAGTTGCCACCAGGTCGCACTTCCCATCGTGAAGCTGATGGCTGTGGCAAGGACGATCTCCACGACCATGCCGATGACATATCCCACAATGAGACCGACGAGGCCCCAACCGATAAAACGGAGTACGCTCATAAAAGAATCGCCTCACTTGTGCCCCGAAACGGGAGCCAGGGCTCGCTTTACCGTCGCGTTACATATCCCATTCAAACGCGCCCACTACCGGTGTCAATTGCTTGGCTGTAAGTCGCGAAGGGCGACTTCAGTGTAAGTACGGTTCTCGGCATCCATTACAATTGCCGTTGTACACGGACCCGAATATTGTTGCGGAGCGTCTGTGACGATGAACTCTGCCGCGAATAAGTCGAAAAGCTGTACGCCAACAATGTATTGATCAGTCTTAAGTTTTGCAAGATAGATGACATGCGCTTTATCTCGCTCGAGCGGGCTAACCTCGAGCGCCAAATAACTGCCTTCACCAACTCTGCCCTTGACGCTAATGTTCAGATCACCGTTCAGGTGATTCCGTATGAGGACCGCGCGCGGGTCCGACAGCCACGCATCGCCAAGCCAATACCACGCCGCCTCATACGCGATTTTGAGCACTGCCGGCAAATAGCCGCCTGTGATGGTCCGCTGTCGAACGTTGACGGTGACGGGTATCTCGACGATTTCAAGTTCAGAGACAATCCGTCGGACCGCCGCCCTGATCGTTTCGTCGTCAAACCGCAACTTGTGTTCTTCCAGCGCGGCCTTTAGTTTCTTGTGCAGCAGCGCCTCGGACTCAACCTCGGACATGAGACCCATGGCAAAGTTTTCGTGATTCAGCTGAACGCTACAGCCCCCGTTTCCGTCAGGCGTGATCTGGAATTGAATGTTGGGAATGGTTTTTGACGCGAATGTTCCGTCCTCGTTCGGTCTCACGATCATCCGATGATGTGGCGCGCCTACAATTTCAACCGGAGCCCTGAGCGCCTTGCGAAGCGCATTTGGAACGCGTCCCGAATGACCGGCTAAAGCTAGTAGCTCTCGGTGGCCCTCGATTTTCGTAACCTCAGCGAGCATCGCGTCGAACGTGTGGCCGAAGCGATTGTCGCACTCCTGGCACACGCGATCGATGGTCCATGATCCGCCCAGGGCAAAGGGGATAGGGTGCTCACCCTCGCCGTGGCGTCCAGGCTTTTGCTCCATGCAAAAAATACAAATCATTGGATTCGCACGCCGACGTCTGGCATAAAGTGTGTCCATCGCTGAGCAGACCGTGCTCGGCTTTTGTCCGCGCCCGGTGCGCTCATGAATGTGGTTGCTGCAAATAGCTTTCTAGCGCAGCCAGCGGTTCCGCGGCGCCGGTCGGTTTCGGAAAACTAGAAACTGCAGTCTTTAGATCCGCCTAGGCCTCGTTAAGTTTCCCCAGAGAGATACGCGCAAACGCGCGGACTCTGTAGGCTTCGCCGGCATCGGGCGCAATGTCGGCGATGACATGGTTTGCAATGCGCTCCGCTAATTCATACTCTTCCGCGCACCATGCGGTCCCGGCGTTCAGTAGCGCCGCAGCCAAGCCGCCCGCGAACACCTCCCCGTTCCGTGCAAGACGCGCCTCGTCGTAGATTCGCTGGGCCGCTGTACTCTGCGAATCAGATAACGGCACTTCTTTAAGGCCAGGGGCTTCTCCGAGCATCAATCTGATGACTTTTCCTTTTATAAGATCTGCTCCGTTACCGCTAAGGTCCTCGGCTGATGCATTGCGCTCAACCGCTCCTGACTCGTCAAGAGTCTCGAGGAAAGCTGCCGTAAAGCCGTGCAGAGCGCGCTCGGCATCTCGAACACTGCCAAAGCCGAGCCATCTACTCAGGGCCTTTTTATCAGGAAGCTGTGCGCTGCGTTTCTTGCCCCACTTAAACATTGCAGGTCTCCCATCGGAGCCGGGCTCGCCGCGTTTGAGGGTTAATTTGCTGGTTATTAACCCTCATGACAGGTGGTGTTGCGGGGTATTGGCGGGTTAATTCGTGCTCAAAATGGTGGGCGGNNACCAATGACCTCTTCCGTGTCAGGGAAGCGCTCTCCCACTGAGCTAACCGCCCACGTTCTTTAAGAAACGAGCCCCAGATATTTCTGGGGCTCGTCTTATTTCCATCTTTACCCCGCGAACGAGGTAAAGAAGCTTTTATTGGATGCTGTTTGCAACGAACGTGCTGCCGTTCCAATTACCGGAGGCAGTGATCGTGCGGCCGGGGTAGAGAGAGCCGTTGATCGCTCCGCGCGCGGCGGCGCTCGCGTCGTTAACTGTGATGAGGCTCAGGCCTTGCACGATTTGAACCGAGTTGCCGCTGACTGAAACGATCAATCCGCGCACCGACGCACCCGAATACGGGCCGCCATAGTTGCTGTAGTTGCCGTTGGTGGGAACGAAGACGTTGCCGTTCCTAAAGTTTCCGCGCAGCGTGATTTGCTGGCCGACTCTGAGGTTCCGTCCACCCGTGTTGATTTGGACTTCCTGGTTGTTCGGCAGCGTGACTATCGCGGTGTTACCGGTGATGCTGGTGACCGTTCCGGTGATGAACGAGCCATTCATGTGGCTCTTGCACCAGCCGCGCATGTTGCCGGCCGGATTGATACAACTCTGGGAACTCGTGTTCGCGTTGGATTGCTTGTTCTTGCCGTGGCCGTTTCCGCCGCGATCCGCGAGCGCCACCGACGCCGATCCGAAGATCAAGCTAACGGCAAAAGCCATTGCGAGCGCCCGGTTGGTAAAGTTTTTCATCATATCTCCTGAGCTATAGCTCGGATGAGTGCTATAAACAAACGTTTCCCGATCGAGACACGGCTCAACGGACGAACGCTCGGTTGGTTAACGAGCGCTCATAAATCGTTGATGTTGGGGGGTGGGTCGTGCCAAATCGCTTTGAGATTCTGATTTGCGGCGCTTGTGCACGGAGCGTCACCGAGGCGTTCGCAAGTGGCAACGAGCGCGTACAGTGCGCGCGGATCGCCGGGATATCGCCCGAGTGACTGTTGCAGCGGACTACGAGCTTCTGAATAACGGCCGGCGCGAACGTACAGCGCGCCCAACATTTCACCGGCCGGAAAGAGTGGAATATATTCGGCTGTATAGTCGCGTTTCTGAATCACGATTGCGCGCTGCAGCGATGCGGCGGCGTCATTTACGTTTCCGCGCCGCTCCTGGATTGCGGCATCCAAAATGTCGCCGTATTCTGTTTCGAGAGCGTCGCGCCGCAATTCGGTCAACTGCTGCTCTGCGGCGTTGAGATTCCCCAGGTGCGCATCAGCAAGACCCAGCGCAAAGGCTCTGTGTGAATCGGGTTGCCCGGCTTGGCTTACGATTTGCGTCCATTGGGCAAAGCGCGCGAGCGTTGTCAAGTGGAAGGCCGTTTGCATTTGCGCGGCGACGCGCCCCTCCCACGTTTGTGCGACGCTTTGATTTCCGAGCATCATCGCGGCGGCGTAGCCTACGGCAGCGTCGTGGGCATTGTATTGCAGCTCGTAAGGCGGCGCGGCGGCGTTCCACGCCTGCCGTAAATTCCAAGCGCGTTCGCTGGCCGCAACGGCCTTCGCGTATTGGCCGGCCTCCGTATACGTGTGCGCAGGCATGTGCGCGAGATGCTCGTGCTGCGGCAGAAACGTCATGGCATTCAAACGATCCGCACACGGTATTGCCGGCATAACATCGGGTAGCGAGTCGTACGCATGAATGCAAAGATGGTTCGCCATTAAATTCACGGGGTGCCGGAGCAAAACCGGCTGCAAGAGCGCTAGCGCGCGCGACGGCGGCTCGCGATCTTCAAGGAGCGCCTCGGCTGCGAGCGTCGACGCATCGTCGTCGAGCGGGTTCTGCGCGACGATGGTTCCCATCGCTTGAATGTAGCGCTGCTCGTTGGTTTCCCGGTTATCCCACTTTCCGGCGTATCGGAGCGCCAGCGCATCGATGTACGCGCGTTCGGTAACCGAAGCAAACGGTTCGAGGGATACGGCTTGTTTCACCGCGGTTTGCGCGGCTGCAAACGATTCGGGCGAAAGCGGGTGATTCAAATCGCCCGCCATAGCGAGCGCTTCACCCCAGGCGGCCATCGCCAAATGCGGATCGGCCTGCAAGGCATTCGCGAACGCTTGCGCGGCGCCGCCGAGATCGTAGGCGTAAAGCGACGTCAGCCCGCGATCGAACAGCAGCTGCGCTTGCGCGTTTTGAGTGGAAACGGGGCGATGAACGGAAGCGGTCGTGACGATGGCGGCCAGCGCCAGCGGGGCGATCATGCCGCTTTGTTGTTTTCCCTGGAGCGTTCCTGAAGCAGCGCGAGCACGAACAGGTCTTCGTCGGTGAAGCCTTCGCGCGAACGAGGGACGCGCGCCGGCGCGAGCGTGCCCGCTTCCAGGTAGGCATCGACGATTGCCGGATGCACATAGCATTTGCGGCAAATCGCCGGCGTGTTTCCCAGGCGCTTCGCGACATCTCTAATGACAGCGACGACCCGCTGTTTTCGATCGGTCTGCGTGTCTTCGTCGACGGAATCGCTGGCCAGCAGCATCGCGCATGTAACCGTGCCCACCCACGTGCGAAAATCTTTGGCGCTGAAATCTTCGCCGGAGATATCGCGAATGTACTCGTTCACATCGGAAGAGTCGATCGCGCGCGTCGTACCGTCGTCTTCGAGGTATTCGAAGAGCTGCTGTCCGGGCAGGTCCTGGCACTGCCGGATGATCTTCGCCAAGCGGCGATCGCGCAGATCCAAGGCGTGGCGCACGCCGCTTTTTCCGCGGAAGGAGAAGCGTACGTTCGAGCCTTCCACTTTCGCGTGCTTATTGCGCAACGTTGTTAAGCCGAACGAATTGTTTTCTTTTGCGTATTCGTCATTGCCGACGCGGATCGCGGTCGTTTCTAGCAGCTGCACGATTGTCGCCAACACTTTTTCGCGCGGAAGCCCCGACAGGCCAATGTCGCTTTCGATTCGTTTGCGCATCATCGGAAGGTTCTGCGCGAAGGTGATCATGCGGTCGTATTTATTCTCATCGCGCGTTTCGCGCCAGCGCTTGTGATAGCGGTACTGTTTACGTCCGCGCGCGTCGCGCGCGGTGGCCTGAATGTGGCCGTTGGCAATCGGGCAAATCCATACGTCGCTATAAGCGGGCGGTACCGCGAGCGCCTTTATGCGCGCGAGCTCTTTTTCGTCGTCGATCTTCGAGCCGTCGACCGTGTAATACGCGAAATGCTCGCCATGCTTCTCGCGGCGTATGCCGGGCATTTCATCGGTGACGTAGCGGAGGCGCGCGGCCTTGGCCGACTCGAGAGGATCCATCCTGTGCCCTATACCCGGAAGGCGGTTGCTAGACAGCGGCGCGGCGACTAGGATACGATATGCCGGTTCGCAAACGCATGGGCGCGTAGCTCAGTGGGAGAGCATCCGCTTCACACGCGGGGGGTCGCTGGTTCGAGCCCAGCCGTGCCCACCATCATTTGGCGATGGCGCTGTAGCTCAGTTGGTTAGAGCGCCGCCCTGTCACGGCGGAGGTCGAGGGTTCGAGCCCCTTCAGCGTCGCCAGAATTTCCGGCCTCCCAACAGTGGTCGGGATGCGGAAAGCCTTGAGAAATCAGGGCTTTCCGTTTTTTCTAGCTGCTGCATAACTCGGAGCGCGGCGCGTTTGCCCCTGGCGTTTTCGTTGAGGAAAGGAGCGGTTTTGTACCGCGTCCGAGGTACACTACGAGGTACACCAGGGCGTCCGCTGCGTATGTCATCGTGCTTCTAGCGAGAATGGAACGAGCGGATCGCACGCCGAGCAGCCCGGACAGTTTTTGCCACGGCACTCGAAATCCGCCGGATACGGACGCTTTGGCTTTACGGAGACCGTGAAACACGATATACTCGTGCGCCGTTTCCAGATGCTTCGGGCAGAGATAGTAGACCGCTCCGGGGCAGCGGCGCGCTCGCGGTGTACGTGCACAACGCCGGGCTACCGGAATGAGGCAACGCGAAGATCGTCTGCGTCGCTCGTCTTTTGGCACTACACGGTGCCGGCTATCCTTGCCCTCGCCAGCGGTTGCCGGCATATCGACGGCGCTTGCTCCTCGCAAGAAGCGTTCATAGCCATTTCCGAATTATAATCCTGCGTTTCGAACATTGGGCGTCGCGATCACTATCGCACTAGTATATCTTCTGGAAAAGACTCTTATCAGGGTTGGCATTAAGGTCCCGGCCAGCGTTGTGCCGGTCGCCGAAGGCGTCGTCTATGGTTTCATGTTAGGGAGCGCCGTGCTGTAACCAGGCAAATCCCCAATATTAACTTCTTTCTCGTTGTCGGCTTTGGTTCAAGCGCTCACGGCCGCGCAGCCAAGCAACTCTTAAGGCGATGCAAAAGGAGCCTAACGCCAAAATTACGGCCAAAAGCAGTAACGTGGGATGGCGGTGCAAGCCCACGGCGCCGAACGCCAACGCTGCTAGCAACAGCGCGGCTTCAAGCGCGGCCGTGCCGATGGGTACGCGTCGGGCATAGATCTGCGAGGCTACGCCCAGCAACCCCATGCCAACGAGAATGACTAATATGATCATAACCGGGATACTCCACGAGGCCGGCGCCCCAATTATCGCGATCTGTCCGGTGAAATATGACTCGAAAACGTCTATTCAATTCAAATCGCAAACGCCAGCATTCCATAAGCAAAGCGCCGCGGCAAATCGAGTACCGGCACGGGCGATGGGTTGGATTTTGTGAGCAAGGCCGATCTAGCCATAATGTAACGCTGTTGCAGCTCAGGGCCTAGGGTGATTGCCAAAGCCTTAAATCATCGTATGGCAATCAATGGCGATTCCACTACGATGCGGCTGGCGCGGGATCGCCTGTAGACGACTTATGACGCTTACTCGAACGAGGTTATCTCGCGAACAGTATTCCCCGCGGAGTCCGTCACGAACAGCGCGTGAAGCGCGAGATCGTACACAATGCCCGTCGGAGCATTGAATTCCGCCGAGCTTGCCGGGCCGTCTGCTTCAGCGGCGAGTCCCGTCCCGGCGAATACGCTGACGACCCCGCCGGCGACGTGAAGAACCTGGTTTTTGGAAGGATTCGTGACATAGAACGAATCGTTCGTTGCATCATAGGTGATGGCCGCTCCACCTTGCAGCAGAGCAGATGCGATGAACGAATGCGAGCCAGCGGATGAGACCTGCTCGATCTCACCGTACGCTTGATTGAGCACGTAAACGTTGCCGTCCTTGGAATCGAAGCAGACCCCCAGCGCACCCGGGGCGACGGCTGTCGTCGTCATATTGCGGTTTGGAGTCACGACGATCAGGTCTCCCGCGCGACTTTCCGTAATGTTCAGATTCCCTGCGGTATCTATCGCTATTTTTCCAAGGATTTGGGGCGGAAGAGACGCGGATACCGGCACTTGCATGAAGTTGCTGACGGTGCCGTTCGTCCCGATACGGTCGATACTCGACGATGCCGGTTCCGTTGCGTACAAGTTTCCGTCGGCAGGATTGAAGGCAAGTGCCGCAGGTGCGGCAAGACTGCGCGTGAGCGTCGCAACGGTGCCTTGGACGGTCAGTTTTCGGGCGCTACCCGTGGATGGCTCGAGAACGTATAAGAGTCCAGCACGCGGATCGAGTGCGATGTCCGACGGGGCATCAAAGCTCGCCTGGCGCCCCGTCCCGTCCACGCTTGCGGTGTTACCGCTGCCGGCCAATGTCGAGACGAACGGAATGGATGGAGTTGTGCCCGGACTCGGCACGGCGGTCGCGCCCAACGCGCTGCTGCCGCAACCGGCCATCAGCATTGCGCATAGCAATGCGAACGCCAGCCTTGCAAGTTCTTGGTGCCGTGAGTGCTCGAACTTGTCCTTAATCCCTTGCTGCGCCAAAGCCATGCTCGCTACGGTTCTCTCATTAATATGTCGTGACCATCCACGCCATGTCGGACAACGGCGTGGCCGAAAACTGGTACTAGGGCTCGTCGTTCCACCATTCAGAAAGCAATCGCCTTCACCTTCTACCCATCGGCTGCGATTTGTTGTGACGTTTCGTTACCAAAGTCGGGCTCCGACGAGGGATTTGGCCCTACCTTAGAACGAATCGTGACGCTTAGCGACAACGCAGGGAAGTTCGATTCCCGTTGGGGCTAAGTTTCGAATAAGGGCTCGGTTCCAGCGAGCTCTTATTTTTTTGCCGCACTGCGCCATGCAGATTACCGTATTGAAAATCTACGCATGCTCTGCCCGAATTGTCACAGCCTGACGCCTACTCACGGCCGCCGCAACGTTGGACGCAAGCAGCCACCTTCCGTTAGCTTTCTGTTTTGGCTGCAGCATACGCGTCACGAGAAAAAGGTGCGAGGCGTTCCCCAATATACTAAGTCATGGGAGAATCGAGAACGCACTCATGATGCGATACGTAGTTCTGCCCCTGGGTCTGCTGTTTCTGCTTTCAAGACCGGCTCAAGCTTACTTTGTCGCGCCGGCCGCTAGTCTTGAGGTACTAACCACCAGGGCCGACGTCATCTTCAAAGGCACAGCCGTGTCTAACGTACCGGGCAATGGCAAATGGTTCCGTCCGATTCTTGGTTACCTCGATCAAGAAACACAATTCACGGTCGTGTCCACTATCAAGGGCGAGATCGGTGGCGAGACTTTGAAGTTCCGGCATTACGATTACAACGCGGGATTGGGATGGGCGCCGTACACGCCTCCGTATTATCATTTTGAGATCGGGCGCACGTACCTAGTCTTCGCTAAGCGCACAGATACGACCGGCATCTTCCAACCGCTTTCGATATATCCGAGCGCGAAGCCGGACGAAGGGGTTTACTTATGCGCCAACGACAAGCCCGTATCGGCGCGTTCGACCAAAGAAATCGCTTGGTCCGAGCTGACCGGAATGCTAGCGAGCGAGAAGGCCGATATCAGTTATGGCATTCGCCAACTCGACCAGATGAGCGGCGGCGGAGGCTGGAGGACCTGGGACGCAGTCGCAGACTTTGACCGCAAGGACGTCCTCTCCGCCGTACACGGTTTTGTAACTAATCCAGATGCAGGCGTTGCGCGGGCGGCGATTAGCGTAGTCGGTTCACACAACCCGTACATGATCGCGGGCGTGGAGGATCAATCCGACGGCTGGTTGGCAACGGTCGGTAGCGGCGATGCGCCCGGCTTGAGCAAAATGGACGCTAACGTACGAAATCTCGGCGGGGAATTGTACTCGCGCGAACTTGTCGGCGTGGCGGAAAGCAACGCCGATAGCGCAACGCGCGCACTCGCGATTCTGGCTCTCGGGTTAGTGCGTCAGCCGGAACTCGAGAAGCCAATCGAACGGTGGCTATCCGATTCCTCGCCGGCGGTTCGCGCTTCGGCAACTTTGCTGCTGGCGGATTTTCCGCGTATCGCAACACGCAATCGGCTCGAGCCGCTAGCCCGCGACGGCAATTGGCAGGTACGTGAATCCGCCGCGCTTTCCGTCGGGTTTGGGCAGCTCGCTTCAAAAACAGACATAGCGTCCAGACTTCTGAGCGATTCGGACAGGAGGGTCCGAAAGGCCGCCGCCATGAGCTTGCTCTCATTCTCGCCGCGGAACAAGGCTATCGCTGCGATTTTCAAAGCGAATCTCAAGAATCAGGAATTCGCTCCGCTCTTTCTCAATGCCCTAGCGCGCGAAGACCCGGCGCCCTATGTGGACGACCTAAGCAACGCAGTTGAAACCCCGGGCTTTCCCAAAAATTGGTCGGGTGGCGAGTCCCCGCAGGCTTACGCATGGGATATCCTGCTTCATTATCTCGAGGATCAGCCGGTTGAAGTCGTCACTTCCGGCAAACTTGATCGTTATCTTGACGCAGTGGAACAAGTTGGTAAGTACTCATCGAGTGAACCGATGTACCTTTATGCCTTCTACGTCCAACGCGGCATGACGAAACGCGCCATCGCATTTCGTCAAAAGGCCGACGCAGCGGCGATTTACAACGTCGACCCCGCATTCCAACAGGTTGATCGCGTTCCTTGGTCTTACATGGAGCAGTGGCCACATGGTCCAGATCCCGACCCCGTAAAATATATGCTCGAAGTAAGAACGAAATATCTAACCGTCGGGCAAGCTCCCGAGTTTCGCGTCAACGCGGCAAATGTCTCGTCAAAGGCTATAGACCATGACATTATTCCGGGCACGCTCGGCTTTGCGCTCCGCATGGACGGGTCACAGGGTGGGATCTGGTGGCTTCAGCGGAGCGCGACTGAACCGCACACTATCCGTCTAGCGCCGGGACAACAGGACTATATCTTCGGCAGCTCTTCGTCCTATGTCAATTCCGGCCAAAACGCTTTCGCGACACCGGGTTACTACAATTTCCGATACTGCGACGAATGGTCGGTTGGCAACATTAGCCGGACGATCTGTTCGAACGAAATACAAATTCACGTTTCCGAATAACATAGGATGGCTCTGCCTTCTTGCTATACGAAAGGCAAGAATAGGCCGCCAAGGGCCGCTCCAGCAGAAGCGCCGTTCCGGTCAGGAGAGCCCTTGACTATCACTGAGAAACAAGAAGCGATCGCCACCGCGGAGCTGTGTACCATTTTTGGACCGTAGCGCATGGACTCGGGCGGGGATGCGCGGTAACGGCCGGAGGCTGGTTGCGCCGGAAACCCTTAATAAGTCGGGAGTTTGGTAGCGGTCGGGAGCGGCTGGGACCGTGGTGAAAGTTTTCGAATCCCGTTGGGGCTACCAATCAGAGCCCGTAATCACGGGCTCTTTCTTGTCGCCGCCTGCGCATGGCACGGTTGTGGCAACGACTGTCTATCGCGGCACACGCGATGACGGCCCGCGACGAGTCCATCACAGCCCGCGGCTCCCTATACACAGCAGCTCATCTGCCGGCCCCCAAAATACTTGCCGAAGTTTCGTCTCGTCCACATCATATCGTGTGAACGCGGGTTTCCCATTCATAAAATCGCTTTCAGTCGTGCTCGCATACCGCAACGGCAAGCTCAGGTAGTGAACGGTTGCTCCAGAGTTAAATCGTAAAGCAATCGAGCCGGCTTTACGATCCGCCAACGGCAATACTAGATAATAAGCGCCATCCTCGAAATCCGCGAACTCTCGTAAAGTTGTTTGCTTCACGTCCACTGTCGAGCCTCCACAGGCTAAGGTGCTTGCGAAGCGCACGATTCTTGCTGCGCCGGGATGATGACCGAGTTCGCCCATAATAACCGATGGCGTGAGCGGGTCTTCATTCCCCGTTATGGTTTGAATCGCAACATGGTGCGTGTGTCCGCCAAGACCGGCCACGTAGTTCTGGGCTGTGCAGTGATCGGGGCCATTTATTTGTAGTCCCGCTTCATAAACGCCCGCTGAAACTTGGAAAGTGACCTGCTTGGCATTCCCCGAACCACGCTTCAGGTCAAAATGAAACACGTGGCTATAGTTATAATACGCCGAAGTAAAGTTCGACAGACCCACCGTTACGTGTAGGATGCTGGTTTGCGCCAAATGCAGCTCCACCGGACAAAGCGGAATCGTCAACACGATGCGCGCCTGGTTCGACTCGGCGGCATTGGCTACGTTCAACGTGGCGAGCGTTGCCGCCACTAACCAAATGAACCGCGTTCGCGCCTGCACGCTTTATCCTTAGCCAGCCTGCGCGCCGGCCCTTTGCCCATACTCCTTGCTTTAAAGCCACGGCGCTTCCAAGCGGCCCTGGTCTGTCCGTGTGGGCGATTCCTGACGATGCTCGTCGAGATGACAATGGGCCGATGACCCTTACAGGGCGGGGCTTTTCGACACGTAACGCTACTCGTCGGTATCGTCGGACTCAGATTCGAATCCCGTTGGGGCTACCAAATTCGTCCATGCAAGTACGTATTCGCGGTTACCGAGATCGTAGAGTGACCAAGAGCAGCGGAGATCGTTTTGAGATCCGTGCCGGCGGCGAGCACTATCGTCGCGTTCAAAGGGTCATTTTCGGTCATGTCACGGCTTCAAAACGGCGTTTGCGCGCCTACGAAGCGAATGCGCCGGTATGTCACGCTACTGGTGATCGTAAAGTTGCACCTTCTGGGGGCGCCGTTTGTTTGGGTCTCCGAGCGGGTAAAAGTCATACGACATGCCACCGTCAGAAGAACAAGTACATTGCCAAAACTGTGGCCGCACTAGCCCTAGCAAGGGCGCTGCTTCGTGGCTATGTGAACACTGCGATGCCCAGAACGCAACTACATCGAAAGGCGTTTCGGTCGGCCATCCTGGATACACCGTCAAGACCAAAGACGGCGTTGTTCATACGGTTGCGCCGGAAACCCGCAAAATAGCGAAATCGGAGAAGCATCCCGTCGTCTGACGGTGCGAGTCGATGCGTGAGGACTTTTAGTACCTACTCGCTCTTGGACAATCCTGGTAGGGCGCCGGCTGTACGCATACAAGTAGCGCGAATAGTGTGGCTGCGAGCCTATTAGGATTCATCTCAGACTCGCGTATGACTCAATCCAATTTACCAAGTGTGTCAACGATCTTCCGAGCTTGGGTAAGGACCCCTCGGGACGACCTCCTGAGCCGTCGTACACTCAACCGTGAAGGTTTAGAACGGCGGCTTTGGATCCATCTGAGCCGTCGCGTAAAATGACACGATGACGGCTAGAACTATTCCGGCAGCCAAGGGGATTATCGCCAGAGGCTCTGTTAAGAAGTAATAAATGCGATCAATCACCTGACACCTAGCGGATTCTTGGCAAGATGTTTCGATTATACATGGGTGCCACTAGCGGTGCGGGAGCAGGTTGGGTGCATTTGCCGCCGCCGCCGCCTCTGCGGCGGCGGGCGGGCAGGCCTAAGGCAGGCTGTCGTCGCGCCCGTAGATGCCCAGTTGCGGCGCGAAATTAAGGTCTATGCCGTTGCGCGCATCCAGGCCTCGCGCATGGATCTGCGTCCCAGTGCCCTGCGACACGTGGCCACACGATTCGACGGCCTGTATTCCGTAGGGATCGGTGGGCGCGAGCTGGAGCCAGAATCCGGCCTTCGCCAGATGCGGACTTATCCGCCAGCCTCTCGGTTGCGTGGCGGCGGTGCCTTGCGCCGAATAGGCTTGGACGTAACCGGCCAACGATACGAGCAATTGTTGTGCGAGCGGACGGAATTCGCTTAAGCAGCGAGCGTTATCGATGGCGAACGGATCTTTTGGGGGACGCGGCGGTAGCGTATACAACGTTAGGCGGCTTTGAGCGGTCTGCTGCTGGTTGAGAAATATGTACAGGCCGAGCGATGGCTGATAGATGAGGTACGACTTCCCGGGCGTCATTTGCGCCGGCAGATAGCCGTCGTGCGCGATGATTTGTTCGCGTGTGCCGAAGGCGACGTTGGAGCAGCTCAGCATAGCGCCGAACGCGCGCGGTCCATTCGGATTCGACATGTTGAACTCGAGCTCGAGGGCATACGCGTCTCCGAACGCACGATAGAAAGCGCTTATCGCTCCGCTGTGGAGCGGGGAAAATGCGAGCGGGTAGGTTGCTCCGCTGCGCGCTTTCTCGATATCCTCGACGTAGCGGGCGAGGGCAGCCAGTTGCGAGCGCGCCACATCGATTAACTCGGGCGTGCATGTCGGCGATCCGGTGTTTGGTGAGAGCGCATCGGATGGCGGCGAACTCGGCAGCGAGCGAGGGTTAAAACTGAAAGTTTGTTCGTTTGAAGTCGTTGAAACAGGCGGCGCCTGCGCCGATCCCTGTCCCGTTTGCACTCGGTACGTCAGGCTGAAGGTACGGGGAGCAATCGGTATGGCGAACGTCGGAATCGTGAGGCCTGTCGATGATCGGATCGTTGTACCGTCGTTCGTGATGAATTTGCCGGCTTCTTGGTTGAAAAGATTCGTAACCGAAGCGACGAGCGCGCCATGTTTGGTATTCAGGCGCGCGGCAAACGATACAGTCGTATAAGCAGGCAAATTGTTCGCGTTGTTGCCGTCCACGTGCCGTGCCGCACCAAGGATCTCTGCCTGTTCGCCGATCCTGTAGTCGGCGAGCAATATCTCCGAGTGAAGCGGTACGCCGGGCACCTGCGATCCGACGCTGATATCGGTCCCGGCGGCGAGCAGAGATGCCGGCACACTCGTGATGCGAGCCACGTTGACGACATATGACGGTTGAATCGTGAGCGCCGGCCCAAATGCGAGCGTCGCGGTGGCATGCAGCCCCTCGTACACACGGTCCACGCCGCTTACGCTATCGTAAAAATACAAATTGGCCGGGGAGAGAAATGCTGGCTGCCCGCAACCGGCCTGCGATGCGTACAATTGATCGGCATCGCTGAAGTATCCGGATGGAAACTGGCCGCCGGGAACCCCGTTGCCGTTAATCAGAATGGTGAAGGGGTCTCCGCGGCGCACGCGCCGATAGAGATTCAAATCGAATCGGCTGGAACCAAAGAAGTGCTGCCATGCGAGGGCGGCAGACGAACTGCTTTGCTTCGCTTGAGGCGTACCGCCCGCCGCGCCGAATCCCGTTTGCCGCGCGCAATTAAACAGAAGCGACCGCGGATCGAGCACCTGCCCAAGAGACTGGGAGACCGCGCCAACCGTGCCGGCCTCATAGGAGGCGGTGATAACGTCGCTTTTTCCGAGCGTTCGTTCTGCGTTGACGCTCGCGAACGGCGACGTACCCGAGCCATTGGCCTGGTTTACGCCTACCGCGCCGGCGATTAACGTCTTGGTATCGGGGTGATACGTGTCCGAAAGCGAGGCGATGCCATAATGCACGAACGCCGATTGCGAGAACGCCGGATACCCGCCGGCGAATGGTGAATTGAGCACGATCGACGACACGTAGTCGTTTGCGTTGAAGGAAACCGAATGCCGGCGCCCGGACGGGAGTTGAACGTTGACGGAAAGACCGCGCGTCACCGCGCCGGAATCCTGATAGAAAGGACTCACGACGCCGTCAAGCGTGCGCAGCCGATCATCGTCTAAGGCGCGTTCGCCGCTGAGCACCGCTTGCAAAGAAACAGTCGCGCTGTGCACTACGAACGAATCGTTGAGCACGAGGTCGGAGGAGCGCGTCGTTGAGACATTTCCGGGCCCGTACCCGCATGGCAACGGACCAGTGAAGTAAAAGCACACGAACGGCTGACGCGAGTTTTCCGAAATCATTGTCGCGGTCAGGACGTGCTCGCTCGAAAATGGATAGCGAAGGCGGAGATATGTCCCGTCGGCATTCGAGGCCGCATCATGGATGTACCCGGTTCCACTTGAATCACGATAGAATTNNGTTGTTGAGCGGCGAGGATGAGTAACGATAGGAATGCACTGCCGCAATGCCGAGACGTCCAGCGCTACCGCGCATCGAAATGATCGTATGGTTCGAATCGTATGACCCGTATGCGGACTCAAGGCTTTCTTGCCAAGCGATCGTGGGGTTAAATCCGAAAAAGTTTATCGTCCCGCCGAGCGCGCCGTTCTTCGGCGACGTTTCGACCGAGGCGCCCGAGAAAAGGTCCGCGCTAATACCGCGCAGCGAACCACCACCGCCGAACGCGCCCAGCGGCAGACCTTCGAACGTGAATCCCGTGTCCGATGCACTCTGACCGTCGATCGATACGCCGAGCGACGATCCAGGACCGAAGTCGTCCGTCGGCCCCTGCACACCCGGCAACATATTGAGCGCCTGCGTCAACGAGCCCGCGATGNNAACGGTGACGGATCCGATGGTCTTCAGTGCTGAGGACGGCGAAAGCTGCACGGCAATCGCGATCTCCTGTCCCGGTCGAACTTCGAATGCCGGGACATCCATGGACGCGTATCCCGTTTTGCTGGCGCGGCCAGTATAGCTTCCGGCCGGAACGTCTTCGAACCGCACGTTGCCGGCCGAGTCGGAGTACCCTACCATAACGGCGTTTCCGGAGATGGTGATCCGCACCAAACTCAGCCGCGAACCGCTCTTTGCGTCCGTGGTCGAGATCACGAGACGCCCCGTCTCCTGTGCAGAACCAATAATGGACAGCACGGCTACCTGCAACAGCATTACCGCGAGGGTCGCTAACCGTTTTACCATCGGTTAAAGCAGGCGTACGGCAATGCAATCCGTTGGTTGTGGTTTCCCATGGCGTCAGGATACTACGTAGAGCCCATATGTACCGTCCAACACGAACGCGCCCCTCTGCGCGTCCGCGGCGCCGGGAAGGAACAGGTCGGCCTCCTGGGCGGCGTTTCCCATCGCGTATGAGACGTAGGCGCACGAAAAGAAAGCGCGGACGGTTGAATTGGAAAAATTCGGCAACAGCTCGATGGCAGCAGTGCCGTTAGGATTCAAAGCGATACGCGAAGCGAGCGGCGCAAGGGCCGCCGTCCGTGAATCGGACGCCATCTGGGTCCTGTTCTTCGAAACGCATGTCCGTAATCAAAGCGGATAATACGGAGGCAATCGGAGCAGCGGCCTTGCGGTAAATGGGGCGCAGCCGGAGTCTTGCGGGTCGATAATTTGCGGGGCGCCATGCGATTTTGACAGCATATGCGTATTGAAATGAAAGGCGAGATCTTGGACCGCGCCATGAACACGGTGCGAAACCATGTGAGCGCCGCCCTCCATCATTACGGCGTCTCGAACCAGGCTCAACTCATCGCAAAGCTGATGCGCGATCGCAAGCCGGTCCGGAATGGCCGCTATGCCGAGCTGACCCCTGCACAGAAGCGCGTTGTCGATCTCTTAGCTAAGGGTCAATCCCAGGCGCAGATCGCCCGCCGGTTGCAGCGCTCCCCCCTTCACCGTCCACAACCACATCAAGGCCGCCCGGGAAACCTACGGGGTGAGAACGCAGGCCCAATTGCTTTCGAAAGTGTTTGGAAGTTACCGGCGATCGAGGTGAGGGTTGGGGCTTCTACCTATCCTCTACCTATCGGTTACGATTAGACGTGACGTTTCGAGACCAAAAATGAGTTTTACGAGGGATTTAGCCTTCCCGTAGGACGAATCGTGACGCTTAGCGACAACGCAGTGAGGTTCGATTCCCGTTGGCGCTACCATCGAAATCCCGGCGTCGGTTAGGCCGCGCGAATTGTGTTGAGTTTGGTGACCCGCCGAGCCTCGAGGCCTTGCTGGACGTTCGTACATATCGGACGGCAAGTTGCGCGGCGGCGACTCCTTCAGCGGCGCGAGACGCTCATCATGTTGTCGTCGGGGTTGCGATCGAGCAGCATGTCGATCGGATCGACCCCCGCCCAAGCGGGAACCCCGTTGACGACGAGATCGAACGTTGTTTTCTCGCTTGCGATCTTCTGATTGCGCAGGTAGAGAAAGAACCCGTCGCGATCTTGGACGCCGATGTACATCCAATCGTTGACCGGAACCGGGTGCTCTTCGCCCTTTCCGTCGGCGCGGTATTTTTGTGCTTGGACGGTCAACGTCACTGCATACTTTCCGTCGGGCCGCTTCACGTACGTGGCCGCGAGCGGGCGGTTGTCGTAGATCGTGATGTGTCTGAACAGATCGTCGTACAGGTAGGCATATTGCGGCGGCGTCACTTTTTCGAGATACGCCATGAGCTCGAGTGTCGTTGGATAGGGCGCGCCCTTGAACTTATACCGGCGGACAAAGGCCGCGAGTGCGGTGTCGATTCTCTTTTCGCCCACGTACTCGGCCAGCGTGTACATCACCTGACCGCCCTTGCTGTAGTAAATGTATCCCTGACGCTCGACGCGGAAGAGTGGATCCTCTTCGTTGCGTTCCAAGCCGCGGCCGTCCAGGTACGAGTTGAGCTCGTGACGCAGGAAGTTCTTCATCGATGCGACGCCGTACGCGCGCTTCATGACGCGCAGCGCGGTGTATTGAGCAAGCGTTTCAATGATGGCGGCGCCCGCAGTGTTAGCCGTTACGACCTGGTGCCCCCACCATTGATGCCCAACTTCGTGCGCCGTGACGTAGAAGGCCTCGTCGATGGCCTGCGGGTCCGAGCGATTGTACCTATTGATGAAAAGCGATTCCGAGTACGGAATCGTAGCCGGCAGCGACTCGGCAAACGACTGATAGCGCGGGAACTCGACGATTCGCAGCTCTTTGAACTGATATGGCCCATACTCGGCAGTGCAAAATGCGAGCGCGCGTTTCATGCCGTTCATCATGGTGTCGAGGTTGAATTCGTGTCCCGGATGATAGTAAATGGAAAGCCCGACGTTTTTCCAGTGGTCGCGCCGCACAGCGTATCGTCCCGAGACGATCGAATAGAAGTTCATGATCGGCGATTCGGTCTTATACTCGAAGTAGCGCCTACCGTTCTGCAGCCACGTTCTCGCGAGTGCGCCGGGGAAGAGCGCGACTTGGTCGGGCGCTGTGCTCACCGTCACGTGGAAGTTCACCCAATCCGAGTTGGGCCCGAGCGCGTTATTTTTGCGCGCCGCCGCGTCTTCGGGAGGCGCCATGCGATATACGTTCGGCAAGCCGTGACGGCGGCGCGTCGAGTCGTCGGTGAGCTGCATGTCGGGCCAATAGCCGATCCTCGGTGAGTACGCGCCGGTGATGAAGGTGCCGTTTTCGGCGAAGTTCGTATCGGGATCGCTATTGGGAAAGCCGGAATGCTCGTACTTGGCCAGATAGTGCAATATCGTGCTGTGGCCCGCCAGCAGCGCGCGGGCGAGCCTATAGAGGTAGAATCCGTGAGCGGGATCGCTCACGAGTGCTTGCGTACTGCCGTCGAAGGAGAGGCTTTGCAGACCGAACGTTTTCGAGGGGTGCGCGGCTAGGACGGTCATGCTCACCGCCACCTCGTCGAGCGGCTTGCGTGTCTCGTTGCGAAGCCGCATGCTACCCGAGATGGTCACGGCACGCCGCTCCGGGACGATGTCGAATCGCGCTATCACGTCGGTGAGACGCGGTTCCGGCAGCGATTCGTAATGCCGGTAAAGCTTTTCGTATTGCGCCCGAACCTCGTCCTGGTCGTACTTCGAGACGTAGGCGTTGAGCACGTGAGTGTTGTAGTAGATGAACGAGCCCACCGCGACGAAGAGCACCGCGCTGGCCGCGAGCGCAACGCGCGGGCCGGTAGAAAGGCGCACCCTTGCGATGCGCAGGCGCGTGCGCCAGCCCCCGTCGGTGCCGCGCACCCACAGCAAGCCGGTCACCATCGCCAACCCGATTGCAGCGATCGCCCAATAGAGATGGAACCACGCCAGCGGCGCGGCAAAGATGCCGTACCCGTTTAGGTCCGAATACGTGTACGGCGGGGTTTGACCGAAGCGGTATAGATAGTCGTCCAAGCCCAGCGGCGGCAGGGCCAGCGACGCGACGAAATAGACGACCATCACGAAGTAGCCCAGGAAGCGCTGATTGATCAACACCTGGATCCAAAGCGCGAACGAGCACAGAATCCAAAAGCCGATCAAGCGATTGATCGCGAGTTCGTGCACGTACTGCCCGAGCTCGAAGCGGTAGTATCCCTGACTGACTTGCGCGACAATTCCAGACGCGAAGACCACCGCAACGAGCACGATCTGCACGAGCAGCAGCGCGCCGAATTTCGAGCCGAAGAGCACCCACGTCGAAACCGGCTGCGAATCGATAAGCTGGTCGACCTTCGCGTCGCGCTCCCGCCACACGAGTTCGCCGGCATAAAACGTGATGATCGCGAGGGCAAAGATCCCAAAGGCGTCGCGCCCCCATTCCAGCATGATGTACGTGAGCGGATAGACCGGAACGTCGGAGTGCCCGTTCAAGAGCAGCAGCAGCGTCATTGCGANNCGGATTCCAGAGAAAAGCTGCGCGACCGTCGCTCGCGCAGAAAAGTCGCGATGCGCCGTGAGAAGTGCGAGCGGCGCCGCGCGCAGCCCTGCGCCGTTGTCAGCCTGTGGGACCTTCCGGAGACGCGTGCGTCGCTGTGCCGGCACCGACATGGAGAAACGCCAATACGCGATGGCCAACACGACTATCCCGACCGCCATCCAGATCAAGCGGTTCCAGAGCAGCACGCCGGTCAACGGAAGCAGCAGCGTGTTGCGCTGGAACGGCGTCCAGTACTGGGTCAGTATCTGCGTGGCGTTGAGCCCGAACGGATCGAAAAGCGCCGCGACCTTGTTGTAACTGAGGTTCGAGGTGAGCTCGAGCGCCACTTGATAGCCAACGATCCCAAGAACGCTTGCGACGTAGGAGGGCAGCATGCGCTTGGTCCACAGCGTGAGCGCAAAAAAGATCGAGGTGTCGAGCAGCAGGTTGGGCAGCACAATCAACAGATATGGTTGTAGGTAGGCCAGGAGATGGTTTGGGCCGATGTGGCTGCGATCGGGCCACGAAACGTGCGTCGCGATCCACGCACCCAACCCGATGCCGACGAAGATGAGCACGAGTTGCGCGAAGGCCGCCAAGAAGCGTCCGCCCAGATAGTCGAACTTGGAGATCGGTGCCGTGTAGAAAAAGCTGGTGCTGTCGCTCTGCACGTCTTGATACGTTGCTTGACCGGCAATGGCGGTGACGATGACGATGCCGAAGAGGCTGATGATGTCGACGATCGTATTGAGCGAGTATGGTGAGTTGACCATTACCTTGCCGCCGGTTCCAAAGTCGAGCACGCCGCCCTTGAATGCCCCGCTCGCCAGCGCTACGAAAAGAAATCCCATCCCGAAAAGAATGGCGAAGTAAATGTAAAAAGCCGGCGAGCGTAGCGCGCGCCGAAGCTCGTACCAATAGATCGTACCCAGCATGGCCTTAGTTTGCCTTGATCGTCGCGAAGTACAGATCTTCGAGATCTGGCGTGACGGGATCGAACCCGTCACCTGGTGAGCCGTCGCTGAGCACGCGCACGACCGTGCGCCCGGACGAAAGCCGCGTAGAAATCACACGGTAGCGTTCGTTGTAGGCCGCCGATTCGGCACTCGCGATAACCCTCTTCCACACTTTGCCGTCGAGCACGGATAGTAGCGACGACGGAGCGCCGGAGAGCAGGACGCGCCCATTGTTTATGATCGCCATCGATCCACAGAGATCGCTCACGTCGCTCACGATGTGCGTGGATAGAATCACGATCACGTTCTCGCTGATTCCCGCGAGCAAGTTGTGGAAACGCACGCGCTCTTCGGGATCGAGGCCGGCCGTCGGTTCGTCGACGATGATGACCTTGGGGTTGCCCAGCAGGGCCTGCGCGATGCCGAAGCGCTGCTTCATGCCACCGGAGAACGTGCCCAGCGCTTTGCGCCGGTGCTCGTAGAGATTAGTTTGCTGGAGTAGCGATGTTACGACACCGCGGCGTTCGTCGCGCCGTGTTATGCCTTTGAGCGACGCGAAGTGATCGAGCAGATCTTCGGCCGGCTCTCTTGGGTAGAGCCCGAACTCTTGCGGCAGATAGCCCAGAATCCGGCGCACTCCATCCTTGTCGCGCAAAATGTCAAGGTCGCCGAGACGCGCGGTGCCGCTGTCGGCCTCCTGCAGCGTCGCGAGCGTTCGCATGATGGTCGATTTTCCCGCGCCGTTGGGCCCCAAGAGCCCGAACATTCCGGCGGAAATGCGCAGAGAAACATCCTGTAAGGCCTGCGTCCCGTTGGGGTATCGCTTCGAAAGGCCATCAATTGCCAACTCCATGTACCCGTTACGCTAGCCAGCCTTGCCTTGTTTCAGCGGTCCTTGGCGGCGCAAGAGTGAAGGCGATCCGTCGGCCGCGCGAGTCTGTTTTCACGAATCCAGGTCGATGTGCGAGAAAGGCTACAAGAACGAGCTGCGTCCGAGCGGTTTGTTGCGTCTGCGGTTCGACAACTGGTTCGGCGCGCCGATTCGGCGCGAGTGGCTTGAGACGCGCCAAGTGACGCCCCCAACGATGATCGCCAAGAAAAGCCACGCTGGTAATTCCAACCACCACAGATGCGTGCAGTAACTGAGTACGACGATTGCTGCGCAAGCAACGACCGGTGTGAGCTTCCCTGCCCAATAGAGGCGACGCGCTTCGGGAATTGCCAGGTAGTCCTCGACACGATAGCGGCTCATGAGGCGCATCGCCGACCAAAATTTGACAGAAACCGCCCCGACAAGGGCGACTGAGGCCGCCGTGACAACCACCCACGTACTCACCTAAGCCATTATATCATCCGCTGCCTGATACGCGACCCGTGCGTCGCATTCCAATTTGTCACGCAGTGCAGACCTTCTGAAATGTTTGCGCTAATGTGGTCGGATTTGGACCTCAAGAACGGCCTAGTCATGTTCGAAAAGGCCATGCGACGTACTGACGACGGCTTCAAGGTTACCGCCGGAACCAAGACCGCACAAAAGGGCGTTCGACAAGTGCCGCTAGGCGCGAACCCGACGCAACTGCTCCGCACTCTGAAAGCCGTCGCAACAGCTAACGGATACGGTGAAGGCCCCGTGTTCACTTGGCAAGGCAAACGCGACAAGCATCCCAAGAGGCTGAACAACGATCGCATGCGCTACGCTTGGGCGGATGCGAAAGCAAGTCTCGGACTGCCGGACGGCCCACAGTTTTATTCGCTCAAGCATCTTGGCAATAGCCATGCTCTTCGGAAAGGTGTCAACGCCGAAACGCAGGCGAAGAAGATGGGGCACACGACCCCGCGCATGGCTCGCGAAACCTACCGGGAAATCGCCGATCCCGAACTGTGCGCCGCCGCCCTGGTCTTCGACGTTATGCCGCAAGTCGTTGAGAATAAGGGCGTTTTGTTGTCCGGTTGAGGTACACTTCGGGGTACATCGGGACCCATTAAGCGAGAAGCGCCCTGTAAATACGGGGCGTTTCTTCATTTCTGGCTCGCCCTGTCACGGCGGAGGTCGAGGGTTCGAGCCCCTTCAGCGTCGCCAGATTTAAAAAAGCCCCGATTATCATCGGGGCTTTTGTTCTTGTCTTGCATCTGACCTGAAGACGCATCGTAGAGTCGACCGTGTGCTTGCCAATCAATGCCTGATGGCGTCCTTCGGATTCGCCTTGGGATATATCCTAACGCGCGCAAAACGTCCGGTCGCCCGGTGCGGTAAGAAACCAGCGCGGGCTCCGCCGATGCCGGAAGCATAGCGCGCAGCAGCGCAACCTCTTCACTGCGCGATTCTTCCGTCAGCGGCAGTTTCACAGCGCCACTCTTTCGGTGACAAAAAGAAACCCCCGCGTGCGCGGGGGTTCGCTGCATGCGGAGGTTACATTGGTTTCTTCGGCATGCATTGCGTCTTGAGCTTGGCATGCTGAGCCGCCGTTAGTTTCACGCCGGGTTTCATCAGCGATTTGCACCACGGCGGCAGCGGCGTCATCGCCGGCGGACGCATGCCCGGATCGGGCGTCGCCGTGCGGTTGAATTTCTCCAGCCAGTTACCGTTGGGGTTGTTGTTGAGCATGTCGGTTCCGGGCGACGGCGCCGTCGGAACCGGATTGCCTGCCGGAGTGACCGCGGGGTTCGGCATCGGACTGGAAGCGGGCGTTGCCATCGCGGTCGGCTCCGGACTTGGAACCGGCGTCGCTTGCGGTGATGCGGCTGCCCGCATCGATACTCCGCCAAAAAGCGTCAGACTCATCGCGCACGCCGCAAGTGCGGCGGTGATTGCGCGGGGGATTGCCTTCATCGTTCGTCCTCCAAAAAAAAACGGGTCCTCGTACCGTTTCCCCACTTTGCCGTCTTCCTTACCAAGCGAGCCTGGGACCGTGCATGCAATCGCCAACCCTACCCACGCCAAAGTGAACCCGTGCGTGGTGGGCCGCGGCCATAGCGTGATAGACATTACCTATTATCAGAATGCCTCGAGCGTCGGTGGCACGGCCCTGGCAGCGTACCCTGAGGCAACGCATTGCGCATCGGCGCATTGTACATAGCCCGCATAGCGCATCGGCAACATCACGCATAGCGCATCGGTGCATCACGCATCGGTGCATCGGCACCACAATGCACGATGTAACCATGCGCTATGTATCATCCAGTCACGCTCGGCGCGTCACCTCGCGGACGTTTTTCCGACTTTGTTCCAATATATTTTTACATTACGTACAAATTTTGTGATCTCACTGCAGAAGCCGGGGTCCGTCCTCTGTTGGTCCTCGATATAGTCGCCAATGCTGGTGTAGATTTCACTTGCGACTACGCCCCACCAATCCATCGTCATGGTAGAATCTAAAATACCGTGGTTCGCCAGGTAAGCGACACGTTCCATGTAGTTCGTAACACGATCGAAATGCGGGTCGTCCGTGTTCGCATCCGCGAGCAAATCTCTGCGTTTATCGGTCAACGATTTGTTCCTGAGTCTTGACACAAACGAGTATGCTCGGGAAAAATTTGTGGAGTCCATTTCTTGCGCGAGCGCAATGAAGTTCTGGAGTTTAGTAGCCTTATTTAGTGATGTTAGTTGTTGCCTGGCTACAAACCACGTAAGCCCCAGGAACAAAGCCGAAACAACCAAGGCGATATCGCCCCATCGCAACGCAGATAAGTACTCATAAATGTGCATAATGGTTGCGCCAATCTCGCACGGTTGTGCAACGGGTGCCACAATCCATGTACTAATTGGCTGCAAGTGATGACTGGGTCTTTCATCGTGGCTTGCTCCGTATAGAACGACTAACGGTTGGCGCTTTAATGTTTTAGTGCCGGGAGGGTGATTGCCCCTACTGCTCCGACTGGATCGATAGGTAGGAACGGCGTGGAGGCGGGCACCGTTTATTTCGTATGAGAATATTGTCTAGCGTCCTCGTCGCGGGCGCACTCGTTTGCCTCATCCTCGCCGTTCCATCGGCGCAGGCCAGGAGTGACCGCCTGGATGGCGCCATCATTACCAACGGCGGTTCCACAAATAGCCCAGGGTTCTCGATCCGCCTTCACTCGGATGGCTCGGCCAACTTCAGCATGGGGGCGCGCATGGTCACCTCCATCGCTAGCACCGGGCACGTTCCGCAAGAAATCGCGCAAAGATTTTTCAAGGACCTCAAGGCGGCGCGGGCAGCGAACGCGGCTCAAAGCCGCGCGTGCATGAAAAGCGCATCCTTCGGGAGCACGACTCTCCTTAGCTGGCACGGATGGAACTCTGGCGACCTCGAGTGTCCCGGCGCCGATGCCGCTTTGCAAGCGGACGTAGCCAGTATTAAGACGGCCCTGGGGATCGATACGAGCCCCGGCGCAGACCGCCCCTAAAAGAGAAAAAGAAAGGGCCGCTGCTACAAGATGCTCGGGCGTACAAACGCTTCCAGGTCTCGCGCAATGAGTCGCCTCGGTAATGGCCTTGTTGGGGGGTTTCCGTGACCGTCGGCGTCGTCGTTACGGGGTAGGCATTTGCAAGCGGCGCTGGCGGGGCGTCCGTCATGGGATTTTCGCCCGCACCGCCGTTCGAGCATGCGGCTGTCGCGAGCGCAAGAAGCGTAACGCTGGTCAAACGTTTGCGCATTATGGTTCTCGGACGGCAGCCTGGGCGGCATTCTTACATGCCGCCCAGATCGCTGCTTTCGTTTGACGGCGCGGCGGTTAGAAGGCGCCTATACCGTTCGGGGTTCCGTTACCTGTCGGGCCGTCATAGCCCGGCATCGCGTAGCAGATCAACACCGGTGTGCACGTCTGACCAACGGCGTTGGTGAATCCGTTCGTTGCGCCGTTGCTGCCGATGACTACGTCGTTGAGCGACAGGGAATGCGCGGCTCCGGCGGCCCAGAGTGATTGCGCGTTGAGCTTGGTCGACGCATTACCGGCGAGCGCGTAGACGCTTGCGATGATCGGCGAGGACGCGCTGGTTCCGCCGAAGACGTAGTAGCCGGGCGTTACGCCCGTATTGCCTTGATAGACCAATACGCCGGGATTGAACGGATCCGCGACCGCGGAGACGTCGGCTTCGGCGCGTTTGTAGCCACTCGCACTCGCGCAATAGTCTGCGGGGTAGATTTGAAACGATGGCCTCGCCACGTACTGCGAGCAGCCGCTGCCGGTGCCGGAGGTGGTGCTGTCGCCGGTCCATACCGTTTCGAACCAGCCGCGCGTGCTGGCATACGAGTAGATCGCAGTGCCTCCGACGCAAACGACGGTCGCGAACGAGCAAGGCTGTTGCGGACCGGCAAACCAGCTGTTGTCGCCGGAACTGGCCGTGACGACGGCGCCTGCGATGGTGTAGTAGGGACTGCTGGCGGCCCACTCTGGGCCGCCGTACGAGTTGCTGATCTGCTTGGCGCCCTTTGTATGAGCCATGACGACCGACTTGCCTAAATCCGAGTCGCTAGTCGTCGTGGCTTCAATCAGCACGATGTGGCACTTCGGACACGTCGCGGAGACCATGTCGAGGTCGAGCGAGATCTCGCCAGCCCAACCGGCGTCGAAGGTGGGCAGCGGCGACGCGAGGCCGCTCTGATTGAGGATCTTCAGGCATCCGTTGGCGACTGTGCAGGCACCCAAACCGAAATGCAGGCGGTAAACGCCCAGGTCGTGCTCGGCAGTCGGATCGCTGTGCGCATCGACGATGCCAACGGTCTGACCAATGCCGTTCGTACTCACCAGCGAGGCCAATCCATAGGCGCTTTGAATGTGCGCTGGATCGAGTGCGCTGAAGAAGCCCGACGCGGTTGTCGGGGTTAGGGTTTGGCTCGGCGACAAACTCTGGGCACTGTACTGCGGGGCGTCGGGGAAGTATTCGTCGGTACGCACGAGCGAGAAGCAGCGAGCGTAACCGGGCGCTGCCGGGGCGTCGCAAAGCGCACGCACGTTTGAGTTCGTCGGGTTGAGGTTGCCGGTTCCCGGTGCGGCTCCATTCGGGACGACGCCGCCAGCGCCACCCTGCCCCGAACAGGCAGCGATGGCGAGCATCCCGGCACACGCCAAGAAAAGGTGCTGCATTCTCACGATGACCTCCAAACTGAACTAACCCGCGCCTTTGGAACTGGGCAGAGGCTGCTCGGGATGATCTTCCTTTCGTCGGCCGGCCGGTCGCCCACTCTCGACGGGAAGAAAAAGGCCCGGACGATTTTGCGCCGTCTGGGCCTTGCAATTCGAGCAGCGCTTGCGCGCCGCTCGCGCGGGTTAGTCTCTTAGGCTGGAACGCGGCGAGCCGTTGCGAGTGCCGTTACCGGTGGGCCCGCCGTAGCCGCTCATCGCGTAGCAGATGTACGTGATAGAAGCGCAATCCTGTCCAACGACGTTGAAGTGCGAAGGCCTCAGCCACGCCTCTGGCACTCTTTGTATGCTTTGCATTATTGCTCTGGACCCCGGGCGCTGGCTGGCCGCTCCGAAGGATTTTTAAAGGCATAAAATATACTTGCACTGGCATTCGGGCCGTGATTCTGCGACTGGACTCGCGCATTGCTTAAGGCTTGCTCAGTCGCGCTCGGTCGCAGAATCGCGCATGGCGTTCTCCCAAATTCGATGAGCAATCGCGTCAATATCCAGGCGATTGATATCGAATGCACATTACGCGCGACCCGCTGGCCCGGGACCCACTTTGTTTAGATAACCAAGGCGAAGCTTTTTATACATCGCACCGATTGCGCGCGCGACCGTTCAGTATACAGTTGTTCTAACCGGCGTGCACGCTAAGGCTGGAAAATTATGCCAGCTGAAGATCACGGATTCTTCTAAGCTGACGGCAACCGCTATATTCAAAGCGATCTCTCCACGAAAGCTTCCAAAGCGGTCAGTTGTTCCGACAGTTGATGCTCCGCAGGGTTTCGTCCGCGCAAGTTTACTTAGTCTTCGCGGAAAACAATGGTATTTCGCAGCATACCAGGAGATTGCTATGACACCCGATGACCCACAGTATCTGGTATCGAATTTTCGCAGATGGTTGGCGAGTAGGCGACTACCGACGCAATAAAGGCGCCTCGCCCCCGCGAGCCCCTTCAGCGTCGCCTTTCGTTTCTTCTTATTATGAATAGATAGGTGACGGCGTACGCAGGCTTCCCCGTTTACCGAAGCCATCGGGATCACCAACGGGGCGGACACGCCTGAAGAATTTCCCCTCGCATTTCCCC
>PLLF01000107.1 GCA_003140855.1 Vulcanimicrobiota bacterium | reverse complement strand
ATTTGCGTCGCGAGTTGCACCGGCGGACGAATATTTCGGCCGTTTGAAGATGAGCATACTCGGCATTCGCAACCAGCTGCGCGACCTCGACCAGCGCCTGACGTACTCGCCCGATCGCGGCGCCGCCGTTCTCGGCACCGCCCTTTTTGTTGAAAACGCGATCCGCGATTGGGAATCCAAATACCCGGCCGACCCGTGGCTGGCCCGCAGCGTTTACCAACTCGCGCATCTGTACGCGCGCATTCATACGGCCGACGGGCACCTCAAAGCAGTCAACGCGCTGCACTGGCTCGTCAGCCGTTACCGCACTTCGCCATTCTGCACCGTCGCGCAGAGTGAGGTGGGAAGCGCTCTGAAATAAGCGAACTGCCCCGGGGTGATGAAGAGTCGCTCCACCACACGATCGATTATGGCTGCCGTAACGGCAGCATGCGTTCTTGGTTCCGTAGCAGCGGCACCAACATCGAAGCCGCCGTCGAAACCGGCCCCTACAAGGCCGAAGCCGCCGGCGGTTTCGAAATTTCGGCAGCACCAACTCGACATGATGCGAGTCTCGGCGCCCGGCGACGAGTATTTCGGGCGTCTCAAGCTGAGCTATCTCGGCGTCGACAACACGTTTCGCGACGAATCGATTCGGGCGGGCGCATACACCACCGATTCACATATCATTTCCCAGGTCAATTTTGCCGAAGACGCGTTGCGCGACTGGTATAACCGCTATCCTAAAGATCCTCAGCTCCCGCGATCGTATTTTCTGGCCTACGCGATGTACCGAAAGATTTGGACCGAGCCCGGGCAAGTCAAAGCGTGGCAGTATTTGCACATCATTTCGGCGCGCTGGCCAGGCAGCTACTTCGGCAAGCTCGTGAAAAGAGATATGGCCGGTTTCATCGAGCACTATTTTGACGAACCCGCACCTTGTCCATCGGAAGCGCCCACGCAATCTCCGGGGCCCGGCGGCCGCCGCTGGTCCCCGCCGACGCCCAGTCCCAAGCCGTCACCGGCTCCGCTTCCGTCGCCGACAGTCGCGCCGGGACAACCGTTGGTCGAAATGTTGCCGGTTCCGTGCTACACGCCGACTCCGCCGACGCCGTCGCCGACGCCAATCCCGTCTATCGTACCGACGGTGTTACCGAGCGCGTTACCGGCTGCGCACGGTGCTCCAACGCCGTTACCAACGGGGTCGCTTACACCGACGCCGCTGCCATCCGCACATCCGTCGACAACGCCATCGCCGGCACCCACGCGTTCGGCGACGCGCGCCTAATGTAGCACGATGGTCGGTTTGCTGCTCGTTGCGATTAGCAGCGCGTCAGTTTCGTACGTTTCGGTGCGCGACGAGTCTTTTGGCTTTATGCGCAAACCTCAGATCATCACTGCCACTGCCGTAACGCGTGGCAGCGACCCACGCGTCTCGGGATTGCTTCGCGCGGTCGCGCACCCTGCGATGCCTGGGCCTGTCGCAGCCAATCTTCAGATCTCATTGGGCGGGCATGGCGCGAGCGAGTTGCGCAGCGTCTATTTTCATAACTATTTTACTGACACGGGCGATACCATCACCGTTCGCATCCGCCTGAAGAATGGCCACAGGGTTTCAGTGGTTTCAAATAGCCAGATGCCGTTGATGCTCCCGTGGGTCACTTACGGTTTGGATGAGCCCACCGTGACCTACGACGCACGATTGTCGCGCGCTATTGCCGCACTGTTGCCCAAGAGCGCGCCATCATACGACCTACTGTCGGGCCACGGAGATATGGGTTGGCCGCAGCCGGGCGAGGCGATCGATCTCGTTTCCACCTATTCGGCGCGGAGCAATGGAGGCAATTGCTTGAGGCAATATATTAGGGAGCATCCCGAAGTAAAAATACGCATACATCTCGATGGAGATCTTTCGCTTTCTTTTCGAGCGCAAGAACAACTATTGTCCGATTTGTATCACGCGGGCGAAACTGGGATGATCGACGATATCGCCGGCCAGCTGCAGATCTATACATGGGTCACGTTAAGCAGTAAGGCGGCTCGGACGGAGTGGGTTGTCGGTCCCAACAATTTGGGAACCATTCTTTGGCGGCGCTCGGGTTCGCCGATATTAGGTACGGACAAACCGCCGGCGAGCCGATTCATGGCCTACTCACTTGGTCCTTGCTAACCACTCGTGGATTGAATGATCTCAGCCGCGCTGCCCTCGCCTCGCTCGGGCGCCCTTCGCCTTCGCATTTCGCTGAAGGCGAAATGCTTCGCTCAGGATGACACGTATATCACCATTCCAACCCGCGCAGTGCGAGCGCCGGTTAAAAGAAAAGAGCCCCGGCGAACCGGGGCTCTTTTCTAGTCTAGTTCTCTTGCGAGATTAGAACTTTAGACCTAACCCACCGTATGCTCCGGTGTAGCCGTAGTCCGACGGAGCGTTCTGCTTATTCTTGCCGTTGCTTCCGAGGAAGCCGAACTCGACATAAACCGGAACGTTCGGACCGAACGTAAACGCGCCGCCGATATCCCAGCGGTAGACGTTGTACGCAAGCGTGTAGGGCACGCCCGGCGGCACGCATCCGAGTGCGAGACAGCCGGTTCCGGTGCCTTGCACGTTCGGATAGTAGTACGCGCTGCCGAACCAAGTGAAGCCCTGGTTCAGGTCAGGCAGTTTCTCTACGCCGACGCCAAAGTTACCGAGTTTGGGATATCCGTAATTACCGGATTGCCACAGGTAACCGACGCCAATGTAGATACGCGGATCCATAACCTTGAGTCCCAAACGCGCATCGCCTTCATATTGGCGAGCGACGAACGCAGGAACGAAGGTACCGAACTGTCCACCAATCGCGGTAACGCAACCGGTGTCGCCCTCTGATGCGTGACCGCTCAGACCGTTGCAGATCTGGCCGGCATTAGCCGACGTGGTCACAACGCCCTGATTGTGCGGATAGTTGAATTGCCGATAGTCGCCCTCGATCATCCACGGCAGGTTGATGAGATTGAACTCCCACGCGCCATGGATACGATACGAGAAACCACCATTCGTGTTCGTGCCGGTGTTGCCCGGGCTGAACTCGTTGTACACTTTCGGCGAAATGATATAGTCGCCGGCGATGAAGTGGTCCATGTACGGCGGCGGCACGGGTGACGGCGTTACCACCGGCACGGGTGACGGGGCCGGAGTTGCGGGCGGCGGAGGCGGCGTCGGCGGTATGTAGCGGACTACAACCAGACGTTTGTCCGGAACCCATTGTACGTATGCGCCCATACCTTCCGATATGACGCGGACGGGGACAACTACGTGGCCTTGATAGATTTCGGGCGGCACGTCCAACGGACGAGTTTCGCCATTAATAACGACTTCGGGTTTGCCAACCGTCACTTTTACGTCGGAGCCGGGCTTTGTGACGTCAACCGTCTTGGACGCGGGATCATAAGCGACCGTTGCGCCCATTTGCTCGAACATCGAACGTAATGGAATGAGGATGGTACCCCCGCGTACGAGCGCCGCCAGGACGCGGCCCTGTTTGAGCTCATCCGGTTTCGCGTATACGTGGTGGTCGTTATAAAGGATCGGAATTTGTCCGGACGGCGGGGAACCGAAGTTCATCGGCGGCGGAGCCGGGCTAGCCTGCGCGATCACGTTGGTTCCTAAGTTGCCATGCGATCCAGGCTGCGACGGAGCTGCCACCGCGCTAAGTCCCAAGCCGGCCGTTAACAACGCGGCGAGGACTCCGGTGCTCAGTCGTTTCAAGTTTTCCTCCTAGCTAGAATGAGGAGCTCGGTTTGCCTGGGCTGGCACGTTTTTACCGTACCTCCTGCAGCGAACCAAGCGTGGGTTTCGTCGCCAAGAGCAAGCAAAGCTAATCGCGTTAATCGTTTCGGGAATCGGGTTGCCCCCCCTTCAGTATAAGCGAGGTCAGGCTTGCCGGGAGGCCTGGGCCGGTTCCCTTTCGTTTATAAAGGTAGCGTTAAGTGAGCTTATCTTCAAGCTTTGAGCGGAATTTTGAGCGATCCATGACGTAGCGCTCGTGGGTCCCCTCGGCCACGGACTCCTGTTCGTCGAACACCTGGACCGCAAAATTGACGCGGGGACCGTCCACGAGGACCACCTCGACCTCGGTCCGGACGATAAAGCCCACCGGAACCGGCCGTTTGTGCTCCAAATCGATGCTCGCAGCCAGGGTGACCTGGTTTTCGTCGAGCGTGGGGGCGACGCAGGCCATGGCCGCGTCTTCGATCAGCTGGACGAGCATGGGGGTCGAGAGGGCGTCAACGCCCTTATTTCCGGCCTTTTCGGCGGTCATCCACTCTTCGACGCGGCTCTGCCTGCTATAAGTGCGGCCGACCTCGAGTTTCGCGGGCATGGGCAGATGGGTTTTCACGCTACGACCTCAGGCTCCCCGGTCCTCGGCGCTCGCTTTTTTGCATGCTTAATCGCCCGGCCGCGCTCGCCGATTGCCGCCCTTGCTTTTGGGCATGGTTAATCGCTCGGGCGGCAAACGGCTTGCTGGCACCTGTGAATCGGCAGGGGGAACAGACGGTTTTAAGGTTCGCCGGGTAGTATTTGAATCAAATAACCACGATCTCCGTATAAAAGAAGAATGAAAGCAAAAAGCATCACAATTTTCGCTATTGCCCTCGCGCTCGCCGGATGCGGCGGCGGAGGCCAGCAAAAACGCGGTCCGACCGCCCTCGACGTCGACGTCGCACAGGCGCAGCGTCGGACGATTGCCACCTATCTCACTTTGGATGGCCAAGTCTCGCCGCTCGAAGAATCCACGCTCTCGTTTCAGCAATCCGGACCGATCAGCTCGATCTTTGTGAACGTCGGCGATCGCGTGAGCGCAGGTCAGTTGCTCGCAAGGATCGACGCTTCGACATTGCAGGCGCAGCTCGCTCAGGACGAAGCGCTGATCGCGCAAGCTTCGGCGCACGCGCAATCGTCGGCGCTGAACGTGCCGATCGTATATTCGCAAACATCGGATGCCGTGCGTTCGGCCAAAGCCGCACTCGATAACGCGCAACTGAGCTATAACCAAGATCAGCAACTGTTCAAGCAAGGGTACGTTTCGCAGTCGCAGCTGGTGTCGGCGCGTTCGCAGTACATCGCGGCGCAGACGCAATACTCATCCGCGATTGCCAATCAAAAATCAACGCAAGTCTCGAGTTCTAACGCCGCAGCGGATCGCGCTGCGGTGCAATCCGCGCAGGCGCAGGCGAACACTCTGCAAACGGAAATCGGCCAAACCGCGTTGTACTCGCCATTTGACGGCGTGATTACTGCGCGCCTGATGGATCCCGGCGCGATGGCCAGCCCGGGTAACCCCGTGCTGCGCGTCGATAAACTCGACACCGTGTGGATCAACGTCAACGTTCCCGATGAAGATTTGCAGTACGTTCATGCCGGCACGCCGGTGACGTTCACCGCGGCCACCACAGGGCAACGTTTCAGCGCGCGCATCAACGCGGTTAACGCCGTGCCGACGCAGGGAACGCTTTCGTATCAAGCGCGCGTGCGTCAACCCAATCCTGGCGACGTGCTGCGCGGCGGAATGCTGGTCAGCGTAACGGTTCAGCAAGCCCGGCACGACAATGCGATCGTGGTACCGCGCCAAGCGGTTGCGCAATCCGATCGCGGCACCGCGGTTTTCGTGGTCGGCGCGGATAAAAAAGCCAAAGAAGTTCCCGTGCAAGTCGGCTTGCAGACGGACACCTTGAGCGAAGTGCGCAGCCCGCTCGTGAACGCCGGGACCGTGGTGATCACCACGCGGCCCGATGCGTTGCAAGACGGCAGTTTGGTCGCCTACGGACCTGCGAATTCGGGCGCCGCAAGCCCGGGCGCCGCGGGCTCTAAGGCGCCGGCTTCGGGCCAGCGCAGCCGTAAGCGGACGCAGTAACCGATGCATGCCATTATCCTAGCGGCCGCCGTCCTCGCGACGCCGACGCCCATTCCCGCGACCGCGCAGCAGGTGATGCCGTATCCAGCGTACGGAACGCCGGCGCCGGGCGTCGCCGTGCAGCACGCGCAAGCCGGAATTCCAATTTCGATTTCGCTTCCGCAGGCGATCGCGATCTCGGCGGCGCGCTCGCCCGTCCTGGCGATAGCGCGTTTCGATTACCGGCTGTCGCAGCTTTCCGTCGATCTCGCGCGCACGGGAATCTACCCGAATATAGCTGGGACGGCGAGCGTTACGCGTTCGTACGGAGGGCGTGGCGGCAACACAGGTGCGATCGGCGGCGGCTTCACCAATGAAGGCCTCAACGCAACGCTCAGGCAGTTTATTCTAGACGGCGGGAAAGTCATCAGCGAGATCCGTCAAGCACAGTCGAATCAATTGGCCGGCGCGGGCACGTACGAGCGTTCGCTGCAGACGGTGGCATTCGACGTCGCGCAAGCGTATTACAATGCGCTGCAGGCGCAAGCTGCGACGCAACTCGCCGTGCAAGTTGTGCACCAGAACGAAGTGCAAGAAAGTCTTGTAACGGCACAGCTTCGCGCGGGTACGGCGTCGCGGGTCGATCTCGCCACAGCTCAGCTTCCCACTGCGCAAGCGCGGGTCGCGCTGGTCTCAGCGCAAGGCAATGAACTGTCGGCTTTGGCCGCTTTTGCAAACCAGCTAGGGCTCGACGCCAGCACGCTGGTTGCACCGGTGAACGACACGCCCGCGAATCCGGCGGCGTCGCTGTTGCCGGCGCAGTTGCTCGACTACGACAAGGCCGTTGCGCGAGCGTTCTTGGAACGGCCCGATTTCTTAGCCGCCCAGTATACGGCACAGGCGGCCGCGTACAATCTGCGCGCGCAGCGTGCGGGCCTCTTCCCGACCCTTACGGGCAGCGCGACATACGGTACGAACTCCACGACGGCGACGGGAACGGATTTCCGCAGCGGCGGAAGCACGGGCGTAACGTTGAGCATACCAATCTTCGATCAGGGCGTGACGCGCGTGCAAATCGCGCAAGCGCAAACGCAAGCCGATATCGCAAACAGCCAGCTCGATGAATCCAAATTGGGCGTCGAGTTGAACGTGCGCCAGGCTTTGATCGGACTGGTCTCCGCGCAAGCCGCCGTCGGACAAACTCAGGCGGAGCTTTCCAAAGCGCAAGAAATTCTACGCGCAACCCAAGCACAGTATCGCGCCGGCGTGACGACCCTTCCGCTGCTGCTGAACGCCCAAGTGGGATTGACGACCGCCGAAACCGACGAACTCAACTCCGTCTACCTGTTGCGCCAAGCCGAACAAGCGTATCTCTTTGCGCTCGGCGAAAATACGTTGAACGCTTCCGCTCCGTAGGTCGTCTGGGGTCACCCTCGCTTCTTTTCTGGTTAATCGCTCGGGTGACCCCAGCCGACCTACTGCGCCGATGCGATAGGAGAGGGAGACACGGACACGGTTTCCGCAGCAGTTAGCGATCCGGTCAATGCGCAGATTCTCGCAATCGCGGAAGACCGGCTCACGGGTTTTCAAAGCGATCCGTTTGGAAAGATAGCGGCGCGCAGCGGCGTTCCCGTCGAGACCGTTCTCGAACGCGTGATGGCGATGTTGCGCGCGGGAACTATCCGCCGCGTCCGCCAGACGTTGCTCGCGACCAGCCTTGCGCAAGGCGCGCTCGTGGCTTGGCGGGTGCCGGCCGAAAAACTCGACGCGGCTTTCGAATACATGTTCCGCGAGGATCCGTTTTCAGGTCACGTCGTGATCCGCACGGCCGATCCGGCGACGCCCGGTGCGGCATATCGTTTGTGGACGACGCTAAAAGTTCCGCAAGGATATTCGCTGCGCAAACACGCGGAGTTCTTGCGCAGGCAAGTTGGCGCGGACCATTTCCGGCTCATGCCCGCGAAAAAATTGTTCGCGCTCGGTGTCGGACATATTCGCCGCCGGGGAATCGAGATCGGCAGCCGCGCGGAGGTTCCGGCCGAACCGATCGATACAACCATCGTTACGCTCGACGATCTCGAATGGCGAATCTTGACGGCGCTCAAACGCGAGTTCAAGCCGGAGGAAATCGTACGCGAGGTCTGGGGCCCGCGAGCGGTGGAAGCCGGCGTCAGCCTCGACGAATTTTACGAAGTCGCCCAACGTTTGAATGCGCGCGGCGTCATCGGCAGGTTTTCTACGTTTCTCGAGCACGTCAAGAAGACCGCGGGCGACGAGCGCGTCACGCGCTACAACGCGCTCTTTCATTGGGCCGTTCCGGCGGGCCGCGAGCTCGAGGCCGGCCGCGAAGTCGGGCGGCATCACATCGTCACGCACGCGTATTGGCGCGAGGGCGGCGAGGAATTTCATCACGTCAACGTCATGGCGGTCGCGCACGGCTTGGATAAGGACGTCGTACTCGCACATAAAGCGGCCATCGACGCCGACTTGCGGGAAGCCGGCATAGACTTCGGGTATACGAATGTCTTCTGGGGGGGACGCAGCGAGATCAAACCGTCCGAGATATCGCCGCTGGCGTACCGTGAGTTCTGCCTCGAGCACGGACTCGATCCCGAAGCGATGAGAGAGGAGCCTGGATGAAACGCATTTTTGCCGCTACGCTTGCCGCGGTTTTCGTATTAGCCGGATGCACGCAGACGAACACGGCCGGAACCGGTGCGGCGGCGATCCCAAGCAATGGAGCCGCGCAAACCGTCAGCGGGCCGGTGACGAGCCGAGTGAATTCGTTCACACAGCCCCACGTGCTGCGCTATTCAACGGCAGCCGACATCTCATCGCTTAACCCTCATTTAGCGCAGCAGACCGAGGTAGGACTGTTATCCTCGCTTACCATGGCGTGGCTGGTGAAGTGGGACGTTAACAACAATGCGATTCCCGAGCTAACGACCGAAGTGCCGACCCTCGAAAATGGCGGCGTCAGCAAGAACGGCCTGACCATCACATACCACATCCGCAAGGGCGTGAAATGGTCGGACGGCGTGCCTTTCAATGCGGACGACGTCGTGTTCTCGACTCGAGCCGTGCTCAATCCGGCCAACAACGAAGTCGCCCGCTTAGGCTGGGATCACATCGTCAAGATTGACGAACCCGACAAGTACACCGTGATATATCATCTCAACAAGCCGTACTCGCCCTTTGTCGAAACGTTCTTTTCGAGCGCGGGGGCCAACCCGTGTCTGATTCCAAAACACATACTCGGCGGATTGCCGAATATCAATACGGCGCCGTACAATTCGCTCCCGGTCGGTATCGGGCCGTTCAAATATTTGCGCTGGGATCGTGCATCGCGCGTAGTGTTGGTTCCAAATCCGCTCTATTTCCGCGGAACGCCGAAACTCAAGCGAATCGAATTTGTAATTATTCCGGACCGCAATACCGTATTGACTCAGCTGCAATCGAAATCGCTCGACATGTGGTATCCGGTCCCGGGAAATTATTTTTCGCGTGCGCAGGCCATCCCGGGGTTCACGATCGTCCGCCTTCCGAGCTATTACTTCAACCACATCGACTTCAATACGTCGCGTCCGGCTTTGAAGGACCCCGACGTCAGAGAAGCGCTGCGATTGGCGATCGATCGCAAGACGATTCTCCATAAGGTTGCGCACGATGTGGGATATCTGCAAGAAGAGCCCGCGTCGCATACGGCACCATATTATGATCACGCGATAAAATTCGTGAATTTCGATATCGCGCAAGCGAACGCGCTGCTGGATAAAGACGGCTGGGTGCGCGGGCCGGGCGGCATTCGAGCTAAAAACGGCGTCAAACTTGCGCTTCAGGTCGCCAGCTCGAGCGGCACGCCCGATACGAACCTTCAAATCGAACTCATTCGCAGCTGGTGGAAGCTGATCGGCGTCTCGCTCACGTTGAAAGTCTATCCCGCGCCGCTGCTCTTCGCCCCCATGCAAGATGGAGGCATCGTTTACGGCGGCAAGTGGGACGTGATCTTTTTCTCCTGGGGGCTCGATCCGCTCGGAGACTTCTCGACCATTTACGGTTGCGGTTCCATTCCGCCTAACGGCCAGAACGACGTCCGCTGGTGCAATCAAAAGGCTAACCAGGCGATGCTCGCGCTCTACGGTCATTACGAACAGGCCGATCGCAACAAGGACGACGCGATCATGCAAGAACAGTTAGCCGCAGACGTTCCGACCGTTGTCACCAACGGGCGGGAGGACGTCTACGTCGTGAACAAGGATCTGCATAACTTCCATCCCAACGCGGTCTCGCCGTTCGACGATTTCATGAACGTCGACATTTAAGCGTGTTCGTTCGGGTTTGCGCGGCGCTCTTTTTGGGCGCCGCGCTCGTTTCTTGCACCGGAAATAATGCGCCCCAAAATGGCGGGGCGCATCGCCGGCACGCGTGGACGATTCCCGGAACGTTCCGCTGGGCCGACGGCGAGGACATCGATAACCTCAATCCGCTGCTTTCGACGGAAACGCTGGTGAACGATCTGTCGTCGTTCACGATGGGCTATTTCTTCTTGTTCGACGACAAGGGCAACGCGATACCGTCGCTGTGTTTGGAAATTCCGACCAAAGCCAACGGATTGATCTCGGTCGACGGAAAATCGCTTACGTTCAGATTGCGTCATGGCGTACTCTGGCATGACGGACTGCCGTTTACGTCGGCGGACGTGGCGTTTACCGTAAAGACGATCCTCGATCCGCATACCAACGTGCTGACGCGCGAGGGCTGGGATCTGATCACGCGCGTCGACACGCCCGACGCGTACACGGTTATCTTCCGTCTGAAAAAACCATATGCCGCGTTTGTAAACCACTATTTCACGCCGGTCGGCAATCCGGCGATCTTGCCGAAGCATTTGCTGCAAGGCGTAGACGTCAATCGCGCGCCGTACAATAGTCTGCCGGTCGGGCTGGGGCCGTTTAAGTACGTACGCTGGGCGCGCGGAACCGACGTCGTGATGGAGGCATTTCCGAAATGGTGGGGCGGGCCGCCGAAACTCAAGCGCATAGTTTTTAAAGTCATTACCGACGCGAACACGGTCTTCGTGGCGTTGCAGACACACGCAATCGATGCATACGTGCGCGTACCGACGTTCCAGTATCAATCAGTGCAACGCACCGCGGCCACGCGCACGATAGCGCACGATGTCACGACGTATGGGCACATCGATTTCAACTTGAAAAATCCGATGCTGGCGGATCCTCAGGTGCGCCAAGCGCTTGCGCGCGCGATCGACGTCCGATTGCTGTGGCAGAAGGTCGATCACGGCGCCGGTTATCTGGCGTGCACGCCGATTTCACATTTGAGCTGGGCATACGATCCGCAGGCTTCGTGCTACTCTTTCGATCTCGCGGCGGCGCGGGCACAGCTGGAGCGCGACGGATGGAAGCTCGGACCGGACGGATTGCGGCATCGTAACGGTGCCACGCTGCGGTTCGACTTTGCCGGTAACACCGGCAATCCGGGGCTCGACGCTCGCGTGTTGCTGATACAGCAGTGGTTCAAGTCGATCGGGGTGGGGCTAGATTACACACGCTATCAGACCAACCGGCTCTTCGCTTCATATGCCGCGGGCGGAATCGCAGCGACACGGCACTACGATCTCGTATCGTTCGCATGGACGATCGCGCCCGATCCAGACTTGACGAACCTCATTGCGTGCACGCGAATCTCTCCGCTGGGTCAGAACTATATGGCCTACTGCAACCGCGAACTGGATCGCGCGCTGGAAGACGCGTTGCTGCACTACCAACCGGCACGCCGCCGAGCCGACTACATTCTGGTGCAAGAGCTGCTGGCGCGTGACGTTCCGTTCATCGTCTTGAGCCAGCGCACAGATCACGTCACCTTCAACGACGACTTTACCGGCATCAACCCCGGGCCGGAGATGATGTTCTGGAACCCGCAGGCGATGGCGAATTGATCGCCATTCGGACGCCGCGCCTTCACCTGATCGCGGCTACACATGAAATGGCAAGTGCGGACCTTCGATCGCTGCCACACCTACTGAACGCTGCGTTGCCGGAATACTGGCCCCCCTTTGAACGACGCGGATTCCGCGCGCTTTTTCTTAGACTATCTAACTGCGCATCCCGATGCTGTCGGATGGATGCTGTGGTATTTCATTTTGGATCAGGGCGGTTCGCGCATTGCGATTGGCAACGGCGGCTTCAAAGGCGAGCCCGTTGAAGGAACCGTTGAAATTGGCTATTCGATCGTGCCCGAGTTCCAGAGACACGGTTATGCATTCGAGGGCGTCGGTGCGCTTGTGGATTGGGCGTTCGATCACGATGATGTGCGGCGTGTCGTCGCGGAAACGTTGCCCGAGCTGGACGGCTCTCAGGCTTTACTGCGCAAGCTCGGTTTCAGGCGCACCGTGCACGCCAGCGAGCCTGGCTTGCTGCGCTTCGAGCGTTTTCGAGCCGAGCATCGCGGTATAAACTAACAGGCCACAGCCAGCTAATGAGGCGCACCGGAGCAGCGCCCACAGCGTGTTGCGCGCAAAAAGCCCGGTCGTCATCTGTTCGGCGTGCCAAACCGCGGCGACGTTTGTAAGAAGTGCGCTCGATCCGAGCGCCGCCATCGCGTCGGGCCACACGGGCATGGGATGAGCGTGCGCGGCGAATCCGCCGGTTACAATCAGTGCGAGCGTGACCACCACCGCTTCGAGGCTTCGCCGCGTTAGCTCCGTGCGCATGGCAAGAAGCGTCAGTGCGAACGCCGCGACGAGCAAAACCGTTTGAACGATCGCATCGGGCCATTGCGCCAATCCTAGCCAATTCGTCGCACACAAGAGGGCGCCGGTCATGGCGACGGGCAGCCCGGCCGGCGATGCGCGCAGAACGAGTATGACGGCCGGAACAAACACGATCGCGAGATCGTGTTCGTGAAAGAATGGCGCGACGAACGGCACGAGTGCGCACGTCGCGCAGAAGAGCATCAATCGATCACGCAGCTCGCGCGCGCACCAAAACCACGCGATAACGCCTGTCAGCCCCACGAGAATTCCGGCCAGCGCGGCGGTGTATTCGTTCGCTCCCAGTCCGTAAACGATCGCCGTGGGTGTGAGTTGGATTGCCGAAAACCGTTCGGCGTATCCGTGCTCCTGAAGGGCTCGAATGTAGTTCACGATTCCGGGAGCGCCGACGACACCCAGACACACGATCGCGAATGCGATCGCGCCGAGAATAACTGCAATCGCGTTCCTTCGATCGCGCAGCCCGGCCGCGAGCGCCAGCGCGAGGTTTGGTTGCGCTAAAGCGATTGCGGCGAAGAAGGCTTTGCCCGTGAATCCGGTCGCAGTGAACGCGGCGAGGATCGCAAGGGCGACCGGCAAGGCCGCTTGTCCGAGCGCCAGCGCGCTCGTTACCGGCCCAAACCCGAGCGCGGCGATCGCTAATGCGAAGAGCATCAGCGGCGAACGGCGCAGATTCGCAAGCGGTGCGGCGAGCCAAATCACCGCCAGCAGCGACGCGAAGAGCACCGCGCGCCACACGCCGGCGGCGGCGCCGTACGGAAAACGAGCGAACATGGCAAACAGCGGCAAAGTTGCGGGCGGCCCTACGAACGGCAGAACCTCATCGCGTTGCGCGAGAACGCCCGGAAGGTTCCGTTCGTTCTGCCAAATCTCAATGCTGTAAGGATCGCCACCGTGCAGCCACGTGGCGCCGGCCGCGTAGTACGCTTCGAAATCACGCAGCGAAGGGCCGGCCGCGTGATGCGGACGCGCGATCGTGAACGCGGCTGCGACGGCCAGCGCGGCAGCGGCGAGCAACGCGCCGCGAATCACCGGTATGCTGCCGGCTGCATTCCCCCGGTGTGCACGGTCATCGTCATCAAGTAAAAGAGCGCAAAGAGCGTTGCGAGATACCACAGCGCAACGCGCACGCGCGCGGCGTTCGTCATCGTTGCGAAGCGTGGATCCTTATGTCCGCGCCAGCCTGCAATCGCGCCGGGCAGCGCGAGCAATCCGAAGAGCAACACGAAGAAGAGCGGAAGGTGCAGTCCCAGCGCGAGCCCCAGGAATACGACGAAGCCGCCGACCCATAACGAGGGAGAGAGCGCGCCGGCGATGCGGCCGCCGTCGAACGGCGGCGTCGGGATCATGTTGAACAGGTTGAGAAACGCGCCGACGTACGCGGCCATGTACCAAAACGCCGACTGTGTTTCGACGCCGAAAATGTAGCAGATCGCTGCCACGCCCAAACCCGTTAGCGGTCCCGCAAGCGCGATATATGCGTCGTGTTCGAGCGATTCGGGAACGCCGCCGACGGTATAAGCGCCGATGAACGGAACGAACATCGGCAGCCGGGCCGGCAAGCCGTAATTCTTGATCGTGAAGTAATGCCCGAGCTCGTGCGCGAGGAGCATCAATATAAAAACGAGCGCAAACTTCCAGCCCCAAAACAACGCGTAGAACCACATCGAAATGAACATCGAGCCGCCGAACTTCAGGACCAAGATCAGTCCTTTGAGATTGAAAAGCACGAGCAACAGCGACTTGAATTTCAAGAGTATCGCGCCGAGTCCTAATCCCGCGGCGCCCAATCCCTCGGCGGTTTTTTTGGCGCGTTCTTTCTTCGCGTCGGGTGGAAGGTAATCGCCTTCGTGAACGTCGTACGCGCGATTTTCCGGCCGCTCGGCGTTAAACCCCGAGGTCCACGGATTCTTCGGCGGTTTTTTCTCGTCGTCGTTCACGTGGCGTCCTTCTAAAACGGTGTCGTAAAGCCCTTACGGGAACAGAGTACGCGTGACGCGCATTGTTATTTTGGGCGGCGGCTTTGCCGCGATTGGCGTCGCGCAACGCTTGGAACGCACGTTGCGCCCGGACGAAGCCGAACTGACGCTGATCAGCCGCGAGAATTTTTCGCTATTTACGCCGATGCTGCCCGAAGTGAGCTCGGGCGCGCTGGATACGCGCCACATCGTCACGCCGATCCGCGCGCAGCTGAAGCGCACGCATTTCATTCTCGCCGACGTTACCGCCGTGGATTTGAAGTCTCACGAGATTACCTATACGCATACGTTGACGGGAATTGCCGAGCGCGCGCGATACGATCAACTGGTCATTACGACGGGCGCATCGACGTCCACGTTCGGCTTGCCGGGCGTTGCCGAGCGCGTCTTCGCGCTGAAGACGTTAGAAGACGCCGCGATCCTTCGCAACAGGTT
>PLLF01000062.1 GCA_003140855.1 Vulcanimicrobiota bacterium | reverse complement strand
TCAACTTGCGCGTACGTGCCGAGAACCACGACCGCCATGATGTATGTTTTGTCGATTTGCTTCGAGCCCTTATGGAGGCTCTGGTTGAAATTGTAGATGGTTCTGTTTGCGACGACTGCGACGTCGCTGGAAGAGCCGCACATCGCGGCCATCGCGGGCCGGGGAATGAATGACAGAGCGACCATAAAGACGCCGGCTGTCAAAAGAATGCGCATAAATCTCCGATCCTTGAGTGGTAGGGAAGGAGGGATTTGAACCCTCACGGGGTTTGCCCGGCCGCTTTTGAGGCGGCTGCGTCTACCGTTCCGCCACTTCCCCGCGATACCGGCAGAGGCGGCAGTTTCGCGAATGCCGCGAGGGCTGCCTGCGCTTGCGCAATACTCTGCGCAGATTCAACGGCGATGCGAACCTCGCCGGTTCCGTCGGCAGAAAACGTCAGTGTGAGGAGCGCGTTGTCCGCATGCCGTTCGAGTTTGTGTGTTTGTGCGTCTGCGGGCGGCCACGCGATCTCTACAAGGCGGTTTTTCGCGGGGTCATAGAAGCCATAACCATTTGTCATGCTGATAATGCGTGTTGCCGGCGAGACCGCAAACGACGTCAGCTGCTCTGCGCGTTGCGTGCGCGAACTCGCGAACCATGCTGTCGTCTTTACGGTGAAAATCGGCAGCCCCGGAAAGAATCGAATCTCCTTCTCGAATGTGGCACCCTTCGGCGGAGCATCCGGCGCTTTGTACGCGAAGTACATCGAATGTTGAGCGACATTTGGTTTACTTGAGTAACAGCGATTGAACGTCCCTGTAGCGATGGGATGCGTGTACCGCGCGATGTAATCTCGCTTCGAGGGCGGCAGTGGGTGGGCCCAGGCGTCCCGGAACGCTCCAATTGTGGTGAATAGATTGTCGTGCGCCGGCTTGTACTCCAGCACAAACGCGCGAGCGCCCGCGCACGGCGATACGACGAGGCGCAGGAGGGTGTTCTCGATAACCGCAGACAGGTAGCCGTCGCCGTACACGTCCATCCCGTAGTAATGCATCGAAACCACGCCGCGCTCCGCGTTGCGCTCAAAACTCACTGGGATCCAGATTCCTGAGCGCAGCGGCAAGCGTTCGCCGCGTTGCGACGGTTGTCGTGGTTGCATGAGCGGCTTGACACGTGGAAATGCATTTTCAGGAACGTCAATGGGAATCAACCCTGAGCTGCGAGCCGGCACCGTGAGGGCGGGCGCTGTGGCGTGCAGGTTCTTCGCATAGATCTGAGCCTCGGGAACGTATTGTGGTCTGCTCGTGTAGTTAACGATACTCAACAGTGCGAAATGTTCGGTGGGATCGACGAGCAGTACAGCATTTGAAATCCCCCCGGCGGCCGGATGCAAAATGTTCAGGGTCCTGACCCTCGCAACGATCCGGCCCCCACGAGCCCGATAAGCTGTCAGTTTTTGGCGAACGATGGAAACGAAGGCCAGATTCTGCACGGCCGGCGGGATGATGATGACCGGATAACGCTGTAGATCGGGGACGGAAGTAAATCGCAGGTCGACAAGCGCACATGTGATGCGTGCCGCGCGGCAATCGCGTTGCGCATCCATCGTTGCTTGCGCAATGGAGAAAACGTTGTCTTTCCTGAGCTGCGCCGGGTCATAAGCGCTCGTGAGGTACGCGATCGCTACGTCCGCCTTCACGTGCATTTGTGCGAGCAGTGGGCCGATGTTGTGCACAAGCTCGCCGAAGCGGTACGTCGGCAGCCAGCGATTTTGATGAGTGAGCTGCAGCGATAGAGCGGCATCCCAGGAATAGAACGCGTTAGCCCAGGGCGCTTCCCAGCCGGCCGGATTGAACGTGTCCTGCACCGGAAAGTTGACAACGCCGTGTGCGCCGGCTTGAAGAAGCGTGTTGAGCGCCAGCGTAGTGTTGGCGGGATCCGCCGGACGAGGAAATGCTTGATCGGCGCCTTGCAGCCAGCCGGCTTGAAATTCGCTGATCATCACCGGAACATGCGGCTGCGTTGCGATCAAACCCGTGGAGAATTCGAGTTGCGAGCGATCGTGCTCGCCGATGCTATAAGCATCGCTTTGATACCAATTTCCCCACGCCCAAACTGGCGCTGACGACGTCACTTTCATGTCGTAGGTGTTGATGAAGAGCGGTACGTGCGGCCCGACGCTGCCGCGCACGACCGACGCGAGATAACGAATGTACTTTCGAAAGTGCGGCGCGGGCCAGGTTTGGTTGTCGAGGTATGCGCCCTGATCGTCGTCGAGCGCGATCGCGATAACGTCTTGCCGCCACGGCGCCACGGTTTGCAGCACATGGCGCAGCCAGCGGGTTGCATACCGCATGTGCGTCGCGTTGCGCATCCACTCGGAGGCAGCATCGTCAGAATGTTGGTTCTGCAGCGTCGCGGTGGCCGGATAGCGGCCTTCCAAGACGTCGCGCAGCGGCATGTTGTACTCCGGCCTCTCGAGCAGCCAGTCCGGGTAGCCGCCGTTGCGCCATTCGTTCCGGATCACGGGACCGGGACGCAGGATCACTTTCAGCCCGTTCCGATGTATGAGGTGCAGCAATCCCAGAAGATCGCGCCGCGAGTTCGTGCGGCCGTTGAAGTCAAACGCGCCGTCACGCACCTCGTGCCAGTTCCACATGACATAGAGATCGATCGTGTTGATTCCGAGCGCCCGATACTGTGCAATCGAAGCTTCCCACTGCGAATGCGGAATTCGTTCGTAGAAAAAAGCCGCTCCGTAAATGAAGAAGGGCTTGCCGTCGACCGTATAGATCGGATAGCCGTTGCGCTGGACGATAGCGCTTCCCGGCCAGGCTGCGGCGCGCGCCGGCAGCGGCTGGATAAAGCATAGTCCTACGATCAGGGCTGCCGCAAACGGCCAGCGCCGTTGAGCTCGCGCAGTGAAGAGATAAGCGCCCACGCCCACCAACAGCCATCCCACGCCCAGCTCGATAGCGCGGGTCCCCGTATAAGCGAAGGCGTAGAGCCAGCCCGCCAACGCGACGAGCGCCGGCAGCGGATAGAACCACATGCGAAAAGGCGCCGGTTCGTGGCGCGTACGCAAGATGAAGAGGGCTACGATTTGCATGACGCCTTGAATCAGCACGATACCCGCGGTGAGGATCGCGATGACGTCGCCCAACTGAAAGAAGCATGCGATCAGTGCGGCGACGCCAATCACCAGGAGAGCTACGTCGGGAAACTGGCCGCGCGGATGCAAGTGCGCAAAAGGCCGCAAAAACTCACCGTCTTTCGCGGCTGCATACGGTATACGAGCGAAACCGACGAGATTTCCATAAACGGAAGCAAACGCCGTCGCCAGAATGAGGACGGTCACGACGCGAGCGGCAACAGGACCCCAAGATTCCGCGACAACGGACGATGCGATAAACTGCGGATCACCCGCGGGAACGCCATGCGCCAGGATGCCGATCTGCAGCGCGACATACAACACCGCGACGATAAGGATTGAAAATAGCACGGCAAGCGGAATCGTGCGATGCGGGTTTCGCACCTCGTCTCCAAGCAATGCTGCATCGCCGTACCCGAGGTAATCGTAGAGCGTAATGTACAGCGCCCCGCCCAGCCCAGCCAAGAATCCGACACCAAGTTTTACGTGCGGCGGAACCGTAAACGCATGCTGAATATGCGAATGAGGCAGAAATGCCGCAGCCATGACGACGAGCAACGTTGCGATTGCGACGATTGCGAAGGCCGAGCCCGTCACTGCGATCGCGGTAATACGCCGGTACAGAAGCACGATGGTTAAGACGCCAACTGCAATCGCGGTCGAGACCTGCGCGGCGTGCGATGCGCCGACGCTCGGAACCAAATAGCTGAGATAAATCGCGAAACCGAGGTATCCTGTCGCAAGCAGGCACGGCGCAAATAATAGGAACTGCCAATTGAATAGGAATGCGAATAGTCTGCCCCAGCGATCGCGCCCGAAGATCTCACGCAAATAGACGTAAGTGCCGCCGCTTCCGGGATAGCGCGACGACAGCTCGGCCCAAACCAAGCCGTCGCATAGCGCTACGACGGCTCCGGCTATCCAGCCGATCAGCGCTAAGGGGCCGGCCAGTTGCGCCAGCACGAGCGGGATCGTAATCAGCGGGCCGATGCCGATCATCGTGATCACGTTGATCGCGACGGCGCTGCGCAAACCGATGCCGCGTATCATCCGCCGACCTTCGTGGTAGTGACTCGCGGACCTGGCGGCGAAATCGCTCGTATGAACGAGTCGAAATCGCGGCTCGCGCGTTTGTTGCGGCTCGCGGGCGATCTTCGCATCGAGTTCATCGAAAGCGCGGCTCTAAAGAACAATCCACTGGGCGATCCCTCGGAGCGCCCGGTTATCGCGTATTTGCCTCCGGGCTACGATCCGCAAGGATCGCGCCGTTATCCCGTGCTGTACTGCTTACACGGCTATACCGGCGACGCGGCGGCGCTCGTGAGCGCGCGTCCGTGGGAAACCAATGTCGTGCAGTGGATCGATCGTCTCATATCATCACACCGCATGCCTGACGCGATACTTGTAATCGTGGACGGCTTCACGCGTTTGGGCGGATCGCAGTATATCAATTCCATCCATAACGGCGACTATGCAACCTATGTCGTGCGTGATGTGATCGGCCACGTTGATGCCATATATCGAACCATTGCCTCCGAAGGCGGGCGAGCTGTTTTCGGAAAATCCTCGGGCGGCTTCGGAGCGCTGTACCTCTCGATGCAATATCCCGGAGTCTTCGCAGCGCTGGCATCTCATAGCGGGGACTCGTACTTCGAGTACGCGCATCCGCGTTCGTTTCCGGACGTCCAGCGCACGCTGGAGAAGCATGCTTGGGATATCGGCGCGTTCGTCGGTCATTTCGAAGGGCAGCATAAGCGGCAGCCGCCCGAGTACGCGACGATTGAGATGCTCGGTTATGCGGCAGCGTATTCGCCGCGCAGCCCAAAAGCATTCGATCTGGATTTGCCGTTCGAGCGGCAAACGGGCGAACTCAATAAAGACGTCTTCGATCGGTGGTTGGCGTTCGATCCGGCCCGGATGTGCCTGCAGAAGCGAGCGGAACTCGCGCGCCTGCGCTTGCGTTACATCGACTGCGGCCGCAAGGACGAGTACGGACTCGACATCGGCGCGCGCGTGATGGCGCGGCGCTTTCGCGAGCTTGGCCTCGACGTGCGGCACGAAGAGTTCGATGACGATCATCGAAATGTAGGCTACCGTTACGAGATCTCGCTGCCGGCGTTAGCCGGCGTCTTGGAGTCGCAGTGAACCGTTTCGCTCTCGCTTTTGCGATGTGCGCGCTGATTGTGTCCGCGAAGGCTTTCGCGCAGCCCCAGACGCCGCCGCCGTCCGCGGACGCGACGCCGACACCCGTGCCGAATCAATACAACGATCCGGCCATGTCGTTCACCGCCCCGGCGGATTTCTATCAGATCCCATTGCTACCGCACGATCCCGCCCATTTTGACCAGCCCACGCTCGTCGCGGCATGGATACGCGATGCGGGGAAAGCCGAGCAATTGACCATTGCGATCACCATGGAGGATTACGATGGGAGTCTCGATGGATTTGAAATGGTCACCGAAAACGAGCTGCGTGATAAGGCTGACCTCGTGTTCTTCAAGAAGCGTGAAGTGACACAGCTTTCAAATGGCATGCCGGCCTATTGGCAAGAAGTCAGCATCGGCACGGGCTTCGACGAAGTCAAACGCTTTAATTACGCGTGGATCGACGGGGTGCGCGGGATCATACTCGCGGTTACGGGCCGCTACGGCGGGGTCGACGAGCCGACGGCGAAGAAGGCGCTCGCGGACGCGTCCGGAGTGCTCTATCCAAAAGGCCGGCTCTAAGGCCGCTTACGCGGGCGCGGTTTCTCGCTGCGTCGCCTCAAGCGCAGTACGGAGATCGCCGATCAGATCGTCGAGATCTTCGATCCCGACCGAAAGGCGCAGCAATCGATCCGTCACCCCCCGGCGCTCGCGCTCTTCTTTCGGAATAGAGCCGTGGGTCATGCGAGCCGGATGACAGATCAGTGACTCGACGCCGCCCAAGCTCTCCGCGAGGCTGAAATACTTGAGGTGATTCGGAAAAGCGAGGGCGCGCGCGTCGTCGCCCTTCAACGTGAGCGAAAGCATGCCGCCGAAGCCGCTCATCTGGCGTTTTGCCAGCTCGTGCTGCGGATGCGTGGGAAGGCCGGGGTAATACACGCGCTCGATTTCTGGGTGCGCTGCCAGATACTCCGCAACCGCCTGAGCGTTTCGCGCGTGCTCGCGCATCCGCAGTGCCAGCGTCTTGGCGCCGCGCATCGTCAACCACGCGTCGATCGGCCCCGGCACGCCGCCGGCGGAGTTCTGCTGAAATTTTATCGCCTCGTATAAATCCTTGTTGTCGGTGATCGCGGCGCCTCCAACGACGTCGCTGTGGCCGCCGATGTATTTGGTCGTCGAGTGAACGACGACGTCGGCGCCAAGCTCGAGCGGCTGTTGAAAATACGGAGTCGCAAAAGTACTGTCGACGGCGACGATTACGTCGGGCGCCATTGCGGCGACGGCGCAAATATCGACGAGGCTCATCATCGGATTCGTCGGCGTTTCGATCCAAACCATCTTCGTGCTGGGACGGATCGCCTTGCGCACCCCTTCGAGATCGGTCATGTCGATATACGTGAATTGCAATCCGTACCGGCCGAATACATTCGAAAACAGACGATACGTGCCGCCGTACAGATCGTTCGAGACAATCACGTGATCGCCCGACGATAACACTCCGACCACGGCGGCGGTAGCCGCGACGCCGCTCGAGAAAGCGCAGCCGAAGCGGGCGTTTTCGAGCGCGGCAAGCTGCGTTTCAAGCGCGCGGCGCGTGGGGTTGGCGGTGCGGCTATAGTCGAAGCCCTTGTGTACGCCGACCGCGTCTTGCGTATAAGTGGACGTTTGATAGATCGGCACGATCGTCGCGCCCGTCGTCGGGTCGGCGCCCTGCCCCGCGTGAATCGCTTTGGTGCTGAACTTCACGGCCTCACCCCTTGACCGGCTCGGAGGCCGCTGAAAGATAGCTGATGATGTCCTGACGCGTCAGTACGCCGATTGGCTCGACGTCGTCGGTCACGACGACGGCGTGATTCGCGAGCGTCAATAATTTGTATGCAAGTTCGATGGCTTCGCTTTGTTCGAGCACCGGGAACGGGCTGCCCATCACTTCGCTCACGGGTTTGTGCAGGATATCCGACCGGTCGAAGACCGCTTGCATTACCCCGACGTCGTTGATGCTGCCGATCTGCTCATGGTCGTGCATGACGGGAATCTGCGATATTTCGTATTGCCGGAGAAGATCGAGCGCGTCTTTGACGACGTCGGTGTCTTTGACCGTGATCATCGGCGGCAGAGGACGTTTGCTGCGCAGGACGTCACCGACGGTAGCGCGGCGTTTGCCTTCGGCGAGAAAGCCGTTGGCGATCATCCACTCGTCGTTAAAGATCTTCGACATGTAACCGCGTCCCGAGTCGGGGAACATGACGACGAGCACGACGTCCTTGGGCAGCGTTTTCGCAAGCCTGATCGCCGCAACGGCCGCGGTTCCCGACGAACCGCCGACGAGCAGGCCTTCCTCGCGCGTGATGCGCCTTGCCATCAAGAACGACTCGCGATCGGAAACGCGTACGACCTCGTCGATTACTTTTAAGTCGACAGTTTCAGGCAAATAATTCAAACCGATACCTTCGACGGCATACGACTTAGGCGTGTCGCCCGAATAGATCGAGCCTTCCGGATCTGCGCCGACGACGTGAATCTTCGGATTCTGTTCCTTTAAATAGCGAGCCGTGCCGGAGATCGTGCCGCCGGTACCGATGCCGGCCACCAAGTGCGTAACTTGTCCGCCCGTTGCATCCCAAATTTCGGGTCCGGTCGTATGGTAGTGCGCCTCCGGATTGTGCTGATTGTGGAATTGGTTTGGCTGAAACGCGCCGGCGATTTCGGCTGCCAACCGGTTTGCGACGCCGTAGTACGATTCGGGAGATTCGTTCGGAACGTTCGTGGGCGTCACGACGACTTCGGCGCCGTACGCGCGCAGGAGATCGACTTTTTCTTTGGCCATCTTATCGGGCATCACCAGAATGCACCGGTAGCCGCGAATGGCGGCGGCCATGGCGAGCCCCGACCCGGTGTTACCGCTGGTCGGCTCCACGATAGTGCCGCCCGGTTTGAGATGACCCGCTTTTTCGGCGGCTTCGAGCATGGCGAGCGCGGGCCGATCTTTCACGCTGCCGCCGGGGTTCATGTACTCGACCTTGGCCAGCACGAGACACTGCGCGCCGTCGGTAATTTTGTTCAGCCGGATGAGCGGTGTATTGCCAATTGCTTGCAGCGCATCGTCGTAATAACGCATGCCCGTGCGCCGGTCCGTGGCTAGGGTCGCCAAGGGGAACCTCCAGAAGTGGTTACGGAAGAATTCGGCTTCCGCGCGCCGCGCATATGGCCCTCCGCTTGGTCATTCTGCCGGGTCTAGGCGTATAATGAAAGAAGAGGAGAGTCGCCATGACACGTGCACGACTATTGGGCGCGGTTTTCGCAGTTGTTGCATTGGCCGCTTGCAACGACAGCGCGCTGCCGCCGGGCGGCACTTATAACGCCATCCAAGGCGTCGTCCTGGACGCGGCGACGAGTCAACCGGTTTCCGGCGCTACGGTCACCATCGACACGGTACTGACGGCCACGACCGACGCGCAAGGAAAGTTTTCGTTTGCACAAGTTCCCGTCGGCGACGTGGACGTTGTCATCACCGCAACCGGATACAAAGAATACAGTGCTCCAGCGCGTCTCGAACCCGACAAACCGCTGAGTCTTTCGGTCAGCCTCATTAAACCTTAGCTTCGCCTGACGTGCGTAGCCCGAAGGGCTGCGCCGGCTTGACGTACGATGCGCGGTGCGCGACCGCGCGATCGATCACTCCTAAAACCTGTTCCCCGAGCTTCTCGGGATCGTGCCTCACGTTCACCGTTTCGCTAATCATCTGCGCGCGCACCGGCGTGACCGCCAGTTCGCGAATCCGGTCGACATCGGCCGTCACCGGTATCTGGCCTTCCTTCGCATAGGCTTCGCGAAGTTTCGACGGTGGTTCATCGTTGACGATCGCGTAATCGCAAATCTTCGCGCCGGCATTCTCCATCAGCGCCTTAACGTGATCGCTCGCGGTCATGCCATCGGTCTCACCCGGTTGCGTCATAACGTTGCAGACATAGATCTTCACAGCCGGCGATGTGGCAATGGCATGCGCGATGCGGTCGACTAAGAGATTGGGAACGATCGACGTGAACAAACTGCCCGGCCCCAGGACGATGGCGTCGGCCTCGGCGATTGCGGCGATCACTTCGGCTAACGGCGCCGCGTAGGGCGGATCGAAAAATACTTCCTTGATGCGCTGGCCGGACTTCGAAATATTGGACTCGCCTTCGACGACGCTGCCGTCTTCGAGGCGCGCGCATAGCCGCACGATTCCAAGCGTTGAGGGCAGCACGCGGCCTTTGATATTCAGCACGCGGCTCGACTCTTTGATCGCTCTGTCAAAATTGCCGGTGATGCCGCTCATCGCAGCCAAAAACAGGTTGCCGAATGAATGGCCGCTCAGGCCTTCACCTTCGCTAAAGCGATACTTGAAGAGATCAGTGACCATCGCTTCATCATCTGCCAGCGCGACGAGACAGTTGCGCACGTCTCCGGGCGGCAACACGCCAAGTTCTTTTTGCAGGCGTCCCGAGCTGCCGCCGTCGTCGCTAACGGTCACGACCGCGGTGAGGTTGCTGGTTTTGCGTTTGAGCCCGCGCAACAGCGTGGACAGCCCGGTACCGCCGCCGACTGCTACCACTTTGTAACCTTGCTGCAGCCGCATCTCCATCAGCGTGTCGATGATGTTTTCTTTGCCGCCGCTTGCGCTCGCGCGCAGTATTGCCATCAGCCACTGCCGTATGCCGAAGAAGATGAGCGCGATGCCGAGCAATGCGAAAATCCAAGAAAGATATGCCGGCGGAAAGTAATCCGAGACAAAGCTGTCGACCCACTCGTTGGCGTTGATGCCCGCGCCTTCCGCGACGAGATAGCGATCGACGCCGTTGACGAGCAGCAAGATGCCGATAATGACGACGATGAGCCAGCGTTTGACGCCCAGGCCCGGATAGGCCCAGCGCAATGCCGGCGGCAATTTTTGCAAACGCCGCTGCATCATCGCGCGATATCCCGTGTTTCCATGCGCACTTCCACGCTGTCGTCGGATTCCAGATGCTTGCACAGCCGGCTTGCGATATAGACCGAACGGTGCCTTCCTCCGGTGCAGCCGATCCCGATCTTCAATCCGCTGCGCTCGTCGGCATAACACGGTACGAGAAAATCGATCAAGGCAAAGAGGCGCGCCGTGAAAGGCGCGGTCGCAGGGTCGGCGGCGATGAATGCGCCGACGGCCGGATCGGTCCCGGTGAGGGGCTCGAGTTCGGGTTCGTAGTTGGGGTTGCGCAAGAAGCGCACGTCAAAAAGCAGCTCCAGGTCGTCCGGAACGCCGTGCTTGAATCCGAATGCGACAATTTCTATCGCGAGGCGCCGCTTGAGGATGCTCATGCCGCTTTCCTGGGGAAGAACCGTGGAGATCGCCCGGAGCGTTCCATCTGCATGAAACTATTTTCGCCCGAAAAGGCCAACGCCCTCATCCCGAAGGTTGCCCCTTTGGTAGAAGAGCTATGGCAGAAACGGCGTGACCTGGCGATTAAGTTACTCGAGACGGATGCCTCGCTGCGCGGGGTCGAGCCGGCGCCTCCCATCCGGGTGGCCGTGCCGCGCTCGCCGTTTGCGCCCAGCCGCTTCAGCGAAGCGAAGGCCGAGATTGTGCGCATCATCAACCGCATCGAAGCCCACGGCTGTCTGCTCAAAGATCTGGATTTGGGGTTGCTGGATTTCCCATCGATGCGCGACGGGCGGGCGGTGTATCTGTGTTGGAAAGCGGGCGAACCGGAGATTGCATACTGGCACCCGATGGACGAGGGGTACTCGTCGCGGCGTCCGCTGGACTAGACCGGCGTAGCGCTCGCCGTTACCGGCAGAAAATCTTCCGCTAAACCTTGCAGGCGAACCTCGCCGAATTCGGCGGTGTAGGCGCCGCTCTCAACGCCCTTGATTTCGCCGATCTCCGGCACGCTGGAGAGCTGCGGGATCTTCGCGCGGATTTCGTCGGGAATGCGAACCTTGTCGCCGACGGCGAGCGCTCCCTGATCCCATAGCGCGTTCAAACTCTCGAGCAGCATCGGCAACGGGATGCCGTAATCTTGGCTGATCGCGCCGATCGTGTGCGATTCACTTATCGCGCAATTCGAGCAGCCGCCTAAGTGAAACTTCGCAAAAACGCGGCGTGCGCCCGCATGCATTTTAAATGCGTCGTCGACGGTCATTTCGGGAGTAAATCGTTGCTCGCTCATCACTCTATTCTTTGGCTACAACGGCCCGCAGGCCCCGTTGGTTGCAGATATGTCGCGGAGCACGCCTGTAAGCCGGATTCTGTAGATGATGGCCATCTCTCTGGGACGCGCGTTGTCGCGCGCCTCGTTGCGACTCATGCTCATCGGAGGGCATCCGCCCCGTGAGGGGACGAGCGTCTTGCTTCAGGTGGGGTTTACCCGAGCGCGCGTCACCGCGCAACTCCGTGAGCTCTTACCTCACGATTTCAACCTTACCTTACGGCGGTATGTTTCTGTGGCACTTTCCTTCAAGTTGCCCCGACAGGACGTTATCCTGCACCCTGCCCTGGTGAAGCCCGGACTTTCCTCTCCCCGAAGGGAGCGGCCATCCAGCGTACTCCGCGACGACCAAGTATACGCTCGCGGGTCCCACCGGCGCAAGTTGAGTCCGCGCGGAGGCCGCTTCACGAGGGCAAAAGAACGCTCGGTTCATGCGTACCACCATTCTGAGCGGCGCGTTACTGGCGTTCGTGGCGTCGTTCTATCCAGCTGCCGCACTGGCAACCGCGGTTGTCGTTACGGGAGCTCCCGCCCCGAAATATGCCGCCCTCGACCGCGCCGTTGAAGCATTTATGCGAGGGCAGAACATCCATAACGCTGAGTTTGCGATGTCCGAACACGGCAAGGTAGTGCTCTCGCACGCGTACTCCTACGGAGCGGCGGGCACGATGCCGGCGATGATCTTCCGGCTCGCCAGCAATAGCAAGGCGTGGACGAGCGCCGCTATATACACACTCTTCTTGCGGGGAACCATTTCACGCAGCACCCTTGCGTTCAAGTACCTGGGAATTACGAAGCCGCTGCCCACGCGAGCGCACGTGGATCCTCGCGTGTTTACAATCACCGTAGGGAATCTCATCGACCACAAATCGGGGTGGGATGATACGAAACCACCCAAATTTGATCCGACTCATGCAATGCGGCGAATCGCGCGTGCGTTACACATGAATAAGCCTATCGATGAAACCACCATGGTCCGCTACCAGTTGGCACAGAAGCTGCAAGAACAGCCCGGGTGGACGTACGCGTACTGCAATATTTGCTACGATATTCTTGCCATGATTGTCGAAAGATCTTCGCACATGAACTACGAGGACTACGTCGTGCGAAATGTCGCGGCTCCGATGGGCGTGAGCAATCTGAAGGCTTCACCGACGCTCGAACCGCGGTTGCCCGGCGAGGTACGCCATTACTATTCCATCTACACTGGGCTTAGCGCAATCTACGTGCGCTCAGGCAAGAAGGTCCCCGATCCAAACGGCGGAGATTCATTTATCCGGTCGGTGGACTTGGGGGCCGGCGGATGGGCAACCAACGCGGAGTCGATGCTTGCGCTGATGGATCGCTACCTCATTTGGGGGGTTGGGCCATTGCGACCGGGCGCGCACTGGGCTCGCGAGGGCAGCGACGAAGGGACGAACACCTGGGCCGAGCAGCGTGCGGACAACAAGCACTGGGCATTCTTGATTAACACCCGCAATTACAAGAGCGCCAACGCGTTCGGTACCTTCGCGAAGCAGATCGACAGGCTGCTGAGCAAGGTTCCGTAGAGGGGACACGGCCGGGAGTCTCAAAGCGTCGGGCTGGCAGCGATCCGGTTATCACTGCCGGCAATTTTGCATATGATAGAGCAGCTTGCAGTCCCATCGCCTTTTGAATCCGTCGGCGACGTCGCTGCGGGGCTCGCCGCGCTCGACCGCCAGTTCCAAGCGGCGCGCGACCTGCGCGGCCTCTTTGTAACGGCCTACATGGCGGCCACGCACACGGTCGCGCAATGGATCGACCAAAGCGTCTTTATCGACAATCAGGCTATGGCTCGATACGTCGTCGCATTTGGAAACGAGTACCGCCGCGCCCTCGCCGACTGGGTGGCCGGCGATCGGGATCGCATTCCGGTGGCGTGGCAGCAATCTTTCGAGGCGTGCGACGAGAGAAGCAGCGGAGTAGTGCAATGCCTGATGCTCGGCATCAATGCCCACATGAAACGCGACCTTCCATACGCGGTAATCGAAGCGGGGATTGACGTGAACTGTACCCGTTGTTCGCAGGACTATTTCCGAATCGATGATGTGATGCGGCTAAACATCCCGCTCGTCCGGCGGCGTGTCGCCGATGCTTACGGGGCCAATCTTTCGCTCACTCAACGATGGTTCGGCGGTCTCGCCGATGCAGGTATGGCCCGCGGCTTTACGCGTGCACGCCGGAATTCGTGGGCGTTTGCACAGCTGCTTGCCCAGGCTGAGACGGCGTCGGCGCGCGCTCAGGTCGATCGGATGATCGAAGAATTCGCGGCGATTGAAGGGCAGAAAATCCTCGGAGTTAAGGACGCCGCCGCTTGAAATATGGTGGAGGCAAGGAGACTTGAAAACGTCGTGACTCGGTTTTAGGGGGTCATCGGTGGGTGTCGATGCGATGTTCCCTTCGTGGAGCGGCCGCCGAAGGGCACCCGAGGGCACGGCGATTCGTGTCGGATGGCAACAGGATGGCAACGGATTGCCCTGGGAAGTCGCCCCTATTTTCTACGTTCGGCGGCATCGAGAATCGATTGAAGCTTCGTGTCGAGTGCGGCCGCGATCCGCCGCGCGACTTCAACCGATACGGAGCGCGTCCCGCGCTCTACGTCGGCGTAATAGCGCGCGCTGATCCCCGCCTCGTGCGCGGCGGCCTCTTGCGAAAATCCGATGGTCTCGCGCCGTGCCCGGAACGCTCGGCCCAACTTGTGAGAGTCCACGAGCGTATGATGGGCGAGGACCCGAACGATCGACCAGGAACGATGGTTCCTATCGGGAGCCCGAGCGCGTGTCTGTGGTCGGCACCCCCTAAGCGTTGTAGTATGCGGAAATCCGATGAATCTTTGCTTTGACAGAATGCGTTTGTTGGCAATCTATTTGGGCGCGATAGTCGCGCTCGCGCTGCCTTTTGCGGCAGCGGCTCAAACGGTGGCTCCTCCGGGCTATCACTACGAACCCGGGAGCTCCACGCTAACACCTGACGATCCGTGTTGGCTGCCTGCGATGACCTCGCCGGGAGCGGTTGCGACCGTCAACCGCAGTATTGGAAAGCCCAATGGCGTTCCGGCGCGCGTCGTTTCGATTACCGATCTCGCCTCGGCTTCCCCGAACTCCCTTGCCTCGGTAGGCATCGAGCTGCTTAGCTACGGTGGCGACACCGGCATCGCGTGTCATGCGATGCTGCATTTCGCGACCGGATCGGAGCAAAGTGGCGTGCTCTCGCTCTACAATCCCGGGGAGTATGCGACTCTAAAAGTCCAATGGATTCGAGATTCCAAAATAGCGAGCGCTCTCTCGCGCGTCGATCGGTTGCGGACCTCGAAAAATCTCAATATCGTCCCCGATCTTAAAACCACGGCAATACAGGTCTGCGTGGGCCGTGCTCTAGCGCTCGGTGCCAGCGAACAGTATCCGGGGCAACTATGGGCGGCGTGCGCTCAAAAAAACGGATCGAATCTCATTCCACCGACGCGCGCAAGCGTCAACAGATTCCTTGATAGCTGCGCCGATAAGATGATAGCGTCCCCAGAATATGCGTGGGCTATGGCTCACCCCGAAGCGAAGGAGCCGATCGGGATCGCAGAAAGTGGCGTCATCATCGACCGCGTCTGGCCTGGAAGCCCCGCCGACAATAGGCAAAGGACGATCGCACGTTCCACTACTCAGAAAGTCGAGGACATCTATCAGACCGAAGCGATCGCGCTCGCTAGCGCCTACCGAACGATTTACTCGCAGACCATGAACAATGGATTACCTGGAGGCGATGCCACCGCTGCCGCCCTACGCGAAGTTAAGGCCGACGTGCGCATTTGGTGCCAAAACGCGTTTAAGCCCGGCGCCTTTATGAATCAATAGTAGTCGCGCCATGTCGCTGAGCGTTCACAGTCCGTTCCGCGTCCGATCATCTAATGGAAGCAGAATCGTGCGTCGGCGATGAGCGCGGCAACAGCACGCCCAAACGCTAACCGGCGCTCCTCGGAAGCCCGAGCCGCCGACGGCGCGCCGCAGACGCGGTGAAAGCGGCAGCGCGAGTCTGGTGCTCTCAACCGTCGCAACCCGGATATGTTCACTGACGCAGGTCCCGATCCGAATCAGCGAGGCCGTCTGCGGACGCCTTTAGTTTCGTCTCTCAGGTCGGAGAGGATCGGCTTCGGCGCTGCCTGGCGGCATGAACGGTTCCCATCCCGCGCGTGCATCGTCGTGAGCGACGCGCGTCTTGCCGTCATTCGTGGTCGTCACTTCGCGCGGGTTGGTCCGGCATTTTTTATTCGCGCGCAAGCCTCGCGCATCACCGGCAAGCAAGCCGATCGTCTCTTTAACGATCAATACATCGTGATCGTAAGGATTCTGCGGAGTTCGCAGCGTCTTGCGGATCACGTCCTTGCCGGTTAAGCGATCCTGCCAAATGTATTCGCCGCGGCTCGCTGACGCGGCGATCACTACCGCGTGCTCCTCCGCAAGATCACGCCAGCGGCTGCTCATCTTTACCCGCTCGTCTTGTAGCAGAGCCACGATCTTGCGCTGCGCTGCCCTCCGTGCGACTCTCGTCCGCGCAACGTTAGCGGCGATCATCTCGGCAAACGCTTGAACCTCTCCAGGGGGGACGATCACGCCCGGGCCGCGTTGCCGTATCTCGTATCGCTCCATCCACGCGGGTCGCGGCCAAAGGGCCCGAAGAAGCTCTTGATCGCCGTCTCTATTACAGTCGAAGCCGCAATGCGAAGGAATTATTGCTACGGCCTGCCATATCGCTCGCGCATCCGGCGCAAGAATCGGGCGCGAGCCGAGCTTGAGCCAATTCCTCAGCATTTGCTCATCGTAGTTTTCGTCTCGACGCGCAAGCGCATCTGAAACGTCGGCGTAGGTCAAACCTTTTAGGCTCATCACTTTACGCATGAGCTTTCGGAACTGCATCGCTTCCGAGTTGGTTAGACGGTTCGGGTCCTCTGTCCGGGGCATTGGTCATTTATCCTTCTAAAATGACCAATACTGTTTGGACGCGCGTCCGGCCTCCACGGTAGTCTCCAGGAAACACTCGCTGGCGCTTTAGCGCGCCTAGGAGCTTTCGTGGAAACCATGAGCAATATCGGAGCTATATCGCTTCCCGATGCGGGCCGCCGCATCGGCGTCTCTCACTCAAAAACCAAGGAGCTTTGCCGATCCGGTGAGCTTCGGAGCTTTCGCGTCGGTCGTCGTCGCCTCGTCTCGCATGACGCGATCGCCGAGTTCATCGCAAAACAGGAGGCGAAGCGATAGATGCGCGCGGTTGATAACTTCGGTCTCGACACCTGGCGGCGGTGCTATCACGAATACGCGCACGACGAGGGCCAAGAATAATGGCGCGCCGAGATACA
>PLLF01000092.1 GCA_003140855.1 Vulcanimicrobiota bacterium | reverse complement strand
CTTGGGTCGATCCCGTTCCCCCTACGCCGTCAGTCAGCGGTTGCGCAAGAAAGTCGAAGAAGTGTTCGGGTGGATGAAGACGATCGGCACGCTGCGTAAGACGCACTTTCGAGGTCGGTTTCGCGTGGGCTGGCACTTCAGGTTCGTCGCAGCGGTTTACAATTTGGTCCGAATGCGAAAGCTGACAGCACTCGCGTGAACAAAGGATGAGCTCAAAGAGCTCCCGCCTCGTCGCTGAAGCGCAAAAGAAACACCGCCGCCCAACGGAAACTGACTGGAGGACCGATTTCATGTCGACGATGCGCACTATTTCCGCAGCCTGCTAGTGGTCCAGGCCGAAACTCCCCGCCTCCGCCCTGCGTTCCTTAGTACGAACTGCAGGAAGGTGAAACAGATGAAATACGTTGCGGCTCTTGCCGGAATTCTGACACTCGCATGGTTGCTGCCGCTGGGGCCGCTAAGCGGGGGGACTCAAGTCGCTATGGCGGCAAGCTCGTGCGGTATCCCGGACATTGCAGTCGGGCAAACAGACGTAGCGCCGGGCGCGTTCAATCCGGCGGACACGTCCCTTTCACGGTGCGTGTCTACGACCGCCCGTGAACTGAACGCGTACAGCAGCGGTGCGGGCGTCTACAACGTCAAGCATTTCGGCGCGCGCTGCAACGGCGAGGCGGACGACACGAGCGCAATTCAGCGCGCCGAGCGGGCGGCTGCGGATGCTGGGCACGGCACGGTATACATTCCGCCGGGCCGCTGCGTCATCTCGACCGGCATCGCCTGGGACTCGAACGTGAACCTGGTCGGTTCGGGAATGTTCCGGTCCACGCTCGCAGCGTCGAGCGATTTCGACTACGATTCGCGCAACGTACGCAAAGGACCAGACGGCCGCTATGTCGGTATGCTCTGGCTCGACGGCCCGAGTGAAACGGCTCCGCTCAGCCACGTGCGCGTCAGCGATCTCGGATTCGATCCGCGCGCCGGCACGCAGGCAATTTGGGAAAACCGGAACCGTGGCCAATTCAAGTACGAAGCGGTTTCCAGCTACATGCGCGCGCTGCAGCACGTCACCTTCGAGAACCTGTATTTCAATCTTGGCTTCAACAGCAGCAACTACATCGGCGTGAACGATGGCCCCAAAGGGTTCACCGCGTTCACTCTCAAGGTTGCGACCGATTGCAACAACCCGAGCTACGATATCTCGTTCGACAACATCGTCGGTCACAACGGCGACGGCACGATACAGCTGTCTGCCAGCGATCCGCCGACGAGAAGGTGCACGAACGTGACGAAGTTGTCGAATGTCCGTATCGACGGCGTAGCAGATTTCGTGGACGGCCGGTATATCGATGACGACCGGATCGTCGTAGGCGGCTCCGGCGTTGCGACGAGCGAGACTTCCGATGTAACGATCAGCAACGTCCAAACTTTCGTATTTGATGGCGTGACCGGCGGTGTCAACGCTATCAAGATCCAGCCGGGCAACACGGGCACGATCCACGGCGTAAAGATCGAGAACGTCCGCTACCGGGGTTCCGGGAGCGGACAGTACGGCTCGCCCATACCGGCGTACGATGCAGACGGCAGCGGAGCACCATTGGCCGTCATGGGTAATGCCCGCAACGGCGCTGTGAACGATGTCACCGTCTCGAACATAACGGCAACGAACTCCATGGGGTTGGGTTTGGCTATCAAGGCGAACGCGCTTTCCGGTGGTATCGCCAGGCTCACGGTGGACCGTGTCAGCATGCACAATTGCTACGCAACCGGCGCCGCTTTCTTGCCCGCATTTTTTTCCGATCCGACCGGTCAGGACCAAGTCCGAATCTCGAACGTCACGATTCAGGCGGCTCCCATTGCGTTGACGCGGGGGCACCCCATCGGTTTCATGATTCGGGGCTACAGAGGAATGAACGGTGCGATTGGTACGTTCGTGGTCAGCGGTGTCTCGGTCAGCGGATATCAAACACCGGTGTACGTTGCACCTGGACCGTCCTTTTCGAATCTCGTGATGGAACATGTCACGTGGGATTCGGGACGTGTGCGCTTGCCGCCGTCGGTTAGGTTTAGTCCGTGAGTTAGCTCGTTTCGAACGAGATTCCAAAGTTGAAGCTACCAGGCCGAGACTAGCCGCAGACGTACTTCACGACTTGCAAGAAAACCAGCCGCTGCCCAAGAACGGATGCCGCACAAACTCGCACCAGTGCTTGAAGAAAGCGCTCCGGACGGGGTTCATCTGCGCGACGCCGCGGGTCCCGTTGCGCCGTAAGAACTCGCGCACGGACTTACCGTAATAATATGATTTTGCGGCGAGGTCGCGCAGCGTTTTCGGCTCGCCCAGATGCAGCTCGGTGGGCTCGATGCGCGTGACTTTGAAACCGGCAGCGACCAAGCGGTTGTGAAAATCGTAGTCCTCGCCGGCGACGAGCGACTCGTCGAGCCCACCGATCGCGTTGAAGGGGCCTTCGTACAAAAACGCGCCGCCGTGTGATAGTCGTCGCCGTGGTACATGAGCCGTTCGAAGTGACGGATGCGCGACCACACGCTGACGTTCGGTGATGAAACGTTGTCCACACAAACCGCATCGTATCCGTACGAGCAGGCATCGATCGCAGTGCGCGCGACGTCCGGGTCGACGATGAAATCACCGTCGACGCGAGACAGATACTCGCCTTTCGCGACCCTGGCTCCGGCACTGAGTTGCGAACGGCGTTCCGGGCTCGCGATGACGACGCTGTTCGCGATCCTCTGCGCAATTTCGAGCGTTCCATCGGTCGAGTAATTGTCGATGACGACGATTTCGAGGTTCGCCTCGCGCTGCGCCCGCAAACCCGCGATGCATGCCTCCAGGTAGCGCGCCGAGTTTTTGGTCGGGGTCAACACGCTGACCAGCGGCGCGTTCATGGGCGCTGTCCGAAGGGAAACCGGCCGTATTTCGGTGCGAGTCGGTGAACGATACACGGTAGTACGCATCGTCGTAGAGCGCGGGAATCTGCCCTTCGGCGATACGCGGATTGATGTAGATCAGCCCGCAATCGCGGCACGCTACGATGCGGAACGCCTCGGTGATGAAGTGGCCTCGTTTGGTTCCGACAACGCGGAGATCGCTGCTGCCGCAGAGGGGGCACGGAATCGACTCCAGGTCCCAGAGCCGGCCATCTTTCGAGGTGACGGGCATAACCCGCGATATATGCGACATATCACGTTTTAGAGGATTGCTCATATAGCGAGGAATTCGCGGCGCGCACTCGCAACTAGCGCACCGACATGGACGAAACACTGAGCGTCGGCGTGGTCGGCGCGGGATACTGGGGACCCAATCTCATCCGCAACTTTGGAGCGCATCCGTCGTGGGACATGAAGTGGGTGGCAGACACCAACGATGTGCATCTCTCGAAAATCGGAAAGATCTATCCAGCGATAGCGCTTACAAAGGACTATCGGGATCTCTTGAAGGACGCGGCGCTCGACGCCGTCGCGATTGCCACTCCGGTCGAGTTCCACTACGACATGGTGCGCGCCGCGCTCGAAGCCGGAAAACACGTACTCGTGGAAAAGCCGCTGACGAGTACGACGGAAGAAGCGCGCCGTTTGCGCGAGCTCGCGCGCAGCCGTGGCAAGACCATCATGGTTGACCACACGTTCCTGTATAACGGCGCGGTCGAGCACTTGCGTCAGCTTGCCAGTGAGAAGTCGTTCGGAAACATTTTCTACATAGACTCGGTGCGCGTGAATTTAGGACTCTTCCAAAATAGCGACGTTATCTACGATCTCGCCCCCCACGACGTCTCCATCATCAATCACGTGCTCAACGAATACCCGGTTTCGGTGAGCGCGAATGCGGGCGCATGCGTCTACAGCGACCTGCACGACGTTGCGTTTCTCACCCTGCGCTATCCCTCGGGCGTGCTCGCGCACGCGCACTTGAGTTGGCTCTCGCCGGTCAAGATTCGAAAACTCTCAATCGCCGGTTCGAACAGAATGGCGATCTGGGACGACGTCGAACCCAGCGAAAAAGTGAAGGTGTACGACAAAGGCGTCGAACTTCGCACCGATGAGGAATCCGTGTACAGACGCATGGTCTCATACCGAGTGGGCGACATGCACGCGCCCGCTCTGGATACGACCGAAGCGCTGACCAAAGTGGTGAACGCGTTTCACCGCGCGATTACAACGGATGAACGGACCAAAGCCACCGTCGACGACGGCCTAGCGGTCGTCGCCGTCTTGGAAGCGGCGCACGCATCGGTAGTGCAGCGAGGCGCAACCATCACGCTCGATTATCCGGCCGACTGAACGGCACGCTCTGCAGAGCAATCATGAAAGTCAATTTCGTCGACCTTTCGCGACAATATAAAACGATCGCACCCGAGATCTCGGATGTGCTCAGCGTCGTTCTCGAACGCTGCGATTTCGTGCTCGGCCGCGACGTCAAGCAATTCGAGGAACAGGCCAGACGGTGTCCGGACATCGCGAAGGCACGCTTGATGCTCGGTTGGGAGCCAATCGTGTCCCTCGAGGAAGGCCTGCGTCTGACGGTCGATTACTTTCGTGTAGCGGCATGACGGCTCGATCGCAAAACGGCCAAGGCCCTCTCTCGGGAAAGACGGCCCTGATTACCGGGGCCTCCCGCGGCATCGGCGCCGCTATCGCCCGCGACTTATCCGAGCGCGGCGCGTACGTCTTGGTCAATTACCGGACGAGCGAAGCCCAGGCGCTTGCGGTGGTCGACGGAGTGCGGGCCGCCGGCGGCAGCGGCGAGGCTTGGCAATGCGACGTTTCGCAGCTGCAAAGCGCCCAGGATCTCTTTCGGCAACTTTCGGAGGGCGGACACAGCGTCGACATTCTCGTCAACAACGCAGGAATCGCGCGTGACCGCTCCTTTCGCAAGATGGGGGACGAGCAATGGGGCGACGTGCTACAGACCAACTTAAACGGCGCGATGTATTGCACACGCTTTGCGGTCGAGAACATGGCGCCGCGCGGCTACGGACGCGTGGTGAACATCGCCTCGGTCGTCGGGCAGATCGGCGCCTTCGGTCAAACGAACTACGCGGCGGCCAAAGGCGCGCTAATTTCCTTTACGAAGGCGCTGGCCCTTGAAGTTGCGCGCTACGGTATCACCGTGAACGCGATCTGCCCCGGCTACATCGGCACGGCAATGTGGGACGCGATACCAGCCAAGGTGCAAGCCGAAATCATTGCGGACATCCCGATGCAGCGGGTCGGTGATCCCGGGGAGGTCGCTAGCTGCGTGCGCTACCTAGTTACGGAGGGCACCTACATTACCGGGCAGACGATCAACGTCAACGGCGGCCTTTATCGTGGTGGCTAGATGAGGCCGGCAGCGCGCGATGATGCGCTGCATCTGCGCATTCTCGGCTTCTAGCTGCCTTAGGCGAATCAAACCGGCCCAGGGGCGGAATGTTGTTGTGGGCGAGCGTCGAGCAGCCGGGTTTCGATACAGAGGAGTTGCTCAAAGTCGCGCCCGTGAAAAAGTGATGTTCGTCCCGGGAATAAGCCTTTATCCCCACCGCAATGTGCGCAACGGTATGCGCTTGAATTTCTTGAACGCCTTTTCAAAGCGACTCCCGAGAAGAAGCTCCCAAGGTCGAGCGAGTTTTCAAAGACGCGCGTTTTAAAGAACGTCAAGACGTTCGAGTCACCTTCCGCCAAGCCGTAACTACGGCGCCGGCGCGGAGCACGGCTGTTCCGGTTCGCGCCGGCCCACGGGTACCATAAGTCCCGCCGAAACCAACAGCGGTGTGCCGTACCGGTCGACACTCGAGAGATAGTGCGCGTTCGCCGCGTTGTCGATGTTTATCACGATCGAGTCACCGCCGTTGAGGTGCAAGCGCGCATGAGCTCCCACGAGCACCGCCGTGCCAAGCGGTTGCGTATTGAAATCGTCCGCATATGTTTGACCGAGATATGTTGCGCGAACGCCCAAGTCGGCGCGCCCGGTGTGTACGTCGTACGAGAAGCCGAACGACGTTTGCGGAACGTATTGCAAGAGCTTGCCGTCGATTGCCGCCGGCCCCGCGGTTACTCGCGCCGACTGCTCCGTTCCCCACATCGACAAACGGCCACACGATCCAACGGAGCGCGCATATGTAAGCGTAATTCCGTCCGTCCGCGTCTGCGCTACGTTACTGCGCTGCTGAATATTGGCGCCCACGGTACGGAACATGATCGCATTATTGACAATGGTGTGCATGACGTCGGCCGACAGTCGCTGCGTCCCGGAAACCCAATCGAGTCCGGCCGAAGTGGTTCCGCTACGCTCCGGAATGAGGCCGGGATTCGGCAAGAACGTAACACTGCCGATGACGAAGCCGCGGACCAATTCGTTGAGATAGGGAGGTCGAAAGCCGGCGCCTTGCGAGATCCGTAGCGCCAACCGCGGAGTTAAATCGAAACGCAAGGCAAGCAGCGGAGAGACCGCTGAATCCGTCCGCGCGAGAGGAAATTGATGCGTCGCCGTGCTGCCCTTAACGTTGATCAGGGACGCGTTTGCTAACGTCGCCGAATCGGTCCGCACTCCCACAACCACCTCGATGCGTTTGCCCCGAACGGTTGCGCCCGCCGCAATACCGTCGAGGAGCTGAGCGCCGCGGCCCGCATTTTGAAGGACCCCGGCGTTTCCGTACTGGTTTGTTTCTCCACGAATCCAACGCGCATCCGCCCGAATACGAAACGCGGACTTTGCAGATTCGATGCTCCAACCCAAAGCGGCCCCGCTCTCACCGGTGGATACGTCCTGCACGTAGAGCAATACACCGGGCTTAGCAGGAAACTGATCGGCAGTGTTAACGATGAATGCGTTGCGAGTATAGATCTGTGCATCGAGTACGGAGTTTGCGGTCGTATGGCTCACGCGCAAATCGCTTTGCGTTAACCGGCGCGCAAACGTATAGTTTGGGCGTCCCTCTTGCTGATGGTCGGCCGCAATCCGGCCACCGGCTTCAACCACCGTTTGCGGCGACGCTGCGAAGCGCAGCCGCACAGCCACCACCTGACTCGCGGATTGCGCGATTTCGTCGACCGGGCTTCGATATGCGGGTGGAAGGTCGTAATATGCGAGGCGCTGCGATTGCGCAGACACCGATGCACCCAGTTTCGCGGACAGTTCTGCGCGCAGATTGAGCGACTGTTCCAGCAGATCCGGTGCGCCACCGATAAGTGTGAGCGTCCCTGAGGCCGGCGCCGATCCTTCGGGTCCGAATGTCTTTAGGTCCAACACGCCGCCGATTGCGCCGGCTCCGTACAACCAGGATCCGGCACCGCGCAACAACTCGGCACGCTCGACTTCGCCGGGGGGATAGGCGAGCCAATCAACTTGGCCGCCAAATCCGTCCTGCGCCGGAATGCCGTTAACCAACACGAGTCCGCGGTCGTTTCCCGCGCCCGAAAAAGACACGCGCAGCTGCCCGTAATTTGTAAACGCACTATTGCTGCGCGTGCGGTCAAACCCGGGCAGCGCGCGCAGCATCGCGTCCATTGTCGGGGATGTATGGAATGAAAGAGCGGTGCGATCGAGCAGCGATGCGGCAACGGGAAGCGAATGCAGGCTTTGCTGCGAGCCGGTTGCGACCCGCACCGATCCGATCAGTGGCAGCAAGCGTTCCATCGTGACCGTTTGACCGTTGCGTTCGAGCGTTGCCGTTTGCGGTTCGTAACCGGCAGCAACGATGCGCACAGTCACGGGCATAAAACCGGAATGTGCGGTGGCCGCTCCTTTTGCATCCGTGATCTCGACGTCACGCATGCCGCGCGGATCGAAAAACGTCACTTGCGCGGCGGGGACGGCCGCTCCGCTTTCTGTTACTACGATGACCGAATGACATGACGAGCACGGCCCAAGCGACGCCGCGAGAACGATCGTTGCCAACGCCAGCAGCATTGTTACTACTTTTCGAAATGAACGCTAAACATGCGCAGCCGCCCGGTGTCCCCGGCGGTCGCACTCACCGAACGGCTTCCACTTCGTGCCCCGGCGACATCGCCCGAAGCTCATCGAGCGGAACGTCCAGAACGCGATCGTAGTATTTTATGATTCGCATTCTGTAAAAAATCGCGGCCGTGTCCAACATGATTCGATAAATATCGCGGGGCTTGATGCGGCCGAACGCTCCGCGTTGAAACTCGAGCGTAACCGGCGCGTCAACAATTTTATATCCAAGGTGATGGACGTTAGCCAAGACTTCAATATCAAAAGCGAAGCGCTTGACAAGGATGCGCGGGAAAACGCGCGCTAATACGGCGCGTTTAAAAACTTTTAATCCCGTCTGCGTATCTTTGACGGGCAATCCGAACAGCAGTTTGATCAGACTGTAATAGGCCCAACTCCCCATTCGCCGGTGCCACGGATAGTTGACGATCGATGCCGGGTGACGCTTACTGCCAATGACGACGTCCGCGTTTTCGGCATCCATGATTCCAAAGAGAACCGGTAACTGCGATGGATGCAAGTCCATGTCGGCGTCGAGGAATACGACGTACACGCCTTTTGCAAACGTCGTGCCGCAAATCAAGGCGTTGCCTTTGCCCTGATTTTCGTCGTAATGCACGACCCTGACCAGTTCAGGATGCGTAGATAAGAGTTTTGCAGCTTCCAAATACGTCTTGTCGGGACTGCCGTCGTCAACGACGATGACCTCGAAATCGTAGCCGAAAACCGCGAGCGTATCAACGACCTCGAGCAGGTTCTTGACGATGTGCCGCGCTTCGTTGTACGCGGGCATGATCACGCTGATTTTACCGGTCATCAACACCTTTTCCGAAAGGACTCGTTCCGAGGGCGTAGCAACAGCGCTGCGATGAGATCTTCCTCACCGGAGCAACTGCGTTTCTAGACTCCAGGGTCGCACACTTGCTGGCTGAGCACGGGCACACGTTGACCGCGCTCGTGCGGCCGCAAAGTGCACGCGAACATATTCTCCCCTATCTTTCCCAATCCATCGTCGGGGGCGTCACCGATCCGGTCGTTCTCTCGCGTGCGGTGGAGGGACACCAGGCAATCGTGCATATGGCTGCTGACCTTAGCCCGGCGCCGGCAACCGGGACAGAATCTTTCGCACGAACGTCCTGGGTACGCGCGTGGTTGCCGAAGCTGCCGGCGCCTCGACGCTCCATGTCTCGTCCGTCGCCGCGGTCGGCTACAGCGAATCCGGAGTTCCGATCGATGAAACCGCTCCGAACAACTTCGTGCCGCTGCGCCTCGTCTATCACGAAAGCAAGCGGCTCGCAGAGGACGAGGCACTCGCCGTCACCGGACGAAGCGCGTGTCATTATCGCGCGCTCTACGGTCCGCGCGAGCTCTTTCATAAGTTCGGACACACGATGCTGGAATTGTCGAAAGGCAAGATTCCCGGACACCCTTCGGGCGGCATTTCCGTGACCGACGTCGACGATGCTGCAGCCGGGATCGTTTCGGCGCTAACGCTGGGAGAAAATGGCGAAGGCTATCTTCTAGTATCTTCTAGGCGGACACAACCTTACGTACGGCGACATACTCCGACATCAAGCGCAGGTGATCGGCCAGTCTTATAACGGGCGTGCGCCGCCGCCGGTAGTGATGCAGCTGGCCGCACGAGCGCTCGAAGCTCGCGCTGCATTCACCGGCAAAGAACCTTGCTTAACGCTCGATAATGCAAAAATAGCCGCCTCGGCTGATATGGTACGACGGCGCCAAAGCCGAGCGCACTTTAGGATATCGTTTCGCTCGATCGACGAGACGTTCCAACGCATGGCCGTCGCATACCGCGCCGCGGGCCTTCTGTAAGAGACCTACGTAATTTGGCGGCCTCATGCCTCTCTTGCAATGCGAGCGCGGTCGAATTGAACGGGCAGACGCAAGAGCGTGAGGAGCAACGCAAAACCCGTGACTGCGATGACTACCGTAATCACGCTCGACAGCGACGTATGGAATAAGTAAATGCCAACCGGCTCGAGCACGACCGCCGCCAAAAGCGGCAGGACGAAATCGAACCGATGCAAGGCAATCTTGTAGGTAACGACCACGTTCGTCAGCGCGAGGAAACTCATGGCCACGCCGTACGGAAAGATGTAACGCGCCGCTGGCATGAAAGCGGCGCCAAAGGTCACGCGCACGATGAACTGCGGAATGAGCAGAAACGCCACCAAGCCGCAAACCGCGAAGATAAGCGTCACCCCGACGCCCTGCCACAAGACGCTAACCGGCGTGCGTCCGGCTGCAGCCCGCTGCGCGGCCTTCGGCAAGACCAGCATCGGAATGAAGCCGACAATGAAAAGAAGGATCTTGCCGCAGATTGAGATCGCACCGTACAAGCCGGCGGTGGTCGGCACAAAGAAGTGTTTGACGAGCGGAACATCAATGAAACCCATGAGCGTGATCGCAGAGGTCCCGAGGACGATCGCTCCGGTGGACTGGAACAAACGCCGAGCGTCTATGGCAACGAGCGCCGGCCCAAAATCCCAGTGACGGCGCGCGACGAAGATTGTATACAAAAAGCTGCATATGCCCGCGATGGCGTATCCCACAAAAATGCCGGACACGCCCCAACCGAGGTAAACGAACGCCACCGCCAGCGAAATTTTTCCAAGGGCCTCAATCGACGTCGAAATAGCCAAAGCCACGTAATCTTGCGTTCCCTGCAAAACGCCCCGCATTGCAGGAAGCGTAAAACCAATCGCCAGCACAACGGCCGCCATGATAATGCTGCCGGTGTCCGTGAAACGAAGATAGCTGGCGATCTCTCCTTTCAGGGCGACCGCCAGCAAGATGCCGACGCAACCCAGAATCGCGCCCAATCCCAAGACGCGCGTCGACAGGATGCGGATTTTCGCGCGATCGCCGACTGCGTTGAATTCGGCCGTGAATTTGACGATGACCAGCGTGATGAATGCTGCGGGCATTCCCACGATCACGAGCGCCGAAAGCAGAGACGTAAAGATGCCGTAGTCCACCACACCGAGCCTCCGGCTCAAGATGAAGTGAATCGCATAGTTTAAGACATTGACGAACATCGTCGAAGCGAAAACGATCGCTCCGTCGCGCATGAAATCGCTGCGCAAGGCCCGTCGAAAAAAGGAAGGTTCTACGCCGAACGTTTCAAGCAATGGGAGCTCCGCCGCTGTCCGGGGCGCTCGGAACATTTCGCTCGAATTTCTGAAGAATCAAACGAACCGCAAGTGAAAGTTCCTCAACCTCCAGGATACGCGCCACGGCGACAAAAACCAGCGCGCCGATGGCGATTTGTCCGAACAGGAACCATGCGCGCGAGGCGAATGCGTGCGACGGTTCCACACCCAGCGCCTGGATCCAGTGAAGCGCGCCGACCATGATGGCCGATGCGACCACAATTTTCAGAGTCGAGATTAAGAGCTTCGCCCAGTCGACGCCGTGCACGATCCGAACGACGACACCGAGCAGCAGCGCCGCCTGAATCGCCTGACTCAGAGAATTGGCCAATAACAGCCCGCGGGCGCCCAGCGTCGGGAGCCAAGCCACACACAGGGCGACGTTGATCGTGACGGCCACAACCGAAACGACGACGGCCCAGTTCGTTTCGCGGCAAGCAAAACAGACGCGCGTGAGCACGACATTTCCCGCCAGCGCGATCATACCCACCGCGGCATAGGGCAATAGACCGGCGCAAAGGTCGGTCGCGGTCGGTCCAAAGGTTCCGCGCTCGAACAACGTTTGAACGATCGGCCGCGCGAGTACGAGTAACGCGCACATCGCCGGGATCATGATGAAATTCACGAGCCTCAATCCGGTCGCGACGCTCTGTCCGATGCCGGCACGGTTGGCCTTCGCAAACTCGGCCGCAAGCAGTGGAAAAATTACGGTGGCGATCGCCGCGGCAAAGATCTGCTGCGGAAAGTTCACAAGTTTGGTCACGTAATTCATGCCGGCGATGTAACCGGGACTCAACGTCGAGGCGAAGTAACGATCGAAGAACAATGCGGTCTGCCCCGCGGCCGAGCCGACGACGATTGGGCTCAGGACTTGCCCTATCCGGCGCAATCCCGGATGACGCAAATCAAGCATGAGCCGATACTTGCCCATGTAAAGTAAGGCGGGAATTTGAATCAGCATTTGTGCGATGAGTCCCAGCGACGTGCCGATGACCAGCGCAAAAATTCCCAGCCGTTGGTTTAGGAACATCACCGTGGATATGGTGGTGATGTTCAGCACAATGCCCGTTAAAGCTGCCGATCGGAACCGATGGTGAGCGTTCAAGATGGCCGTGAAAACACCCGAAAGACTGACGGCGATGATGCTCGGCATAAGCCAGCGCGTCATGTGGATTGCAACGCCCATCTGCGGTGGCGGAAAACCATGGGCTATAATCGGCACGAACCACGGCGCCAGCACGTAACCTAACACTGCACAGACGGCTAGTATAAGGAACAGACCGTTAATAACGGTGTTCGCGAGCCGCCAGGCTTCTTCGTCGCGCCGATGCGTCAGATACTCGGAAAATGCGGGCACGAGCGCGCTGACCAGCGCGCCGTTGAACACCCCGAAAAGGATCGTCGGCACCACCGCCGCGGCCAGGAACGTGTCCATCTCCCAGCGCGTCCCGTAATACGTCGCGCTGACGACCTCGCGGCTGAACCCGAGCAGGGTGGATCCCAGCGTAGCTGCCATGATAAAAAGCGTCGAGCCTGCCAGCGCGACGCGATTCGGAGAAGCCGGAGAGACGACATGAAGGTGTGGCTTAATGCGCCCCGTCCTTGCGAATCACAGCCGGAATCGTCTTCATCAATATCGCCAGATCGCTCCATGGCGACCAGCTGTCGATGTAGCGATTGTCCAGTTGTATCCATTCTTCGAACGACACGTCCGAGCGGCCGTTAATCTGCCATAGACACGTAATCCCTTGAGGAACCGTAAGGCGACGCCGCGCGGCTGCCGAGTAATGCGCGACTTCTGAAGGCAGCGGGGGACGCGGGCCCACGAGCGACATGCTCCCGAGCACGACGTTAAATAAATTCGGCAATTCGTCGATGCTGCTGCGGCGCAAGAAGGCACCGATCGCATGCAGCCGCGGATCGTTGCGTATTTTAAAAACCGGACCTTCGACTTCATTCAGATGCAGAATGTCGTCGCGCATCGCGTGGGCGCCATGGACCATCGTTCGTAATTTGTACATGCGGAATCGCTTACCGTCTTGTCCGACGCGGTCTTGCGCATAGAACGGCGAACCACGGTCGACCAAAACGATCGCGAGCGCGGCGATCGCGATCACCGGGAGCGCGATCAAAAGGAGCAGCGAACCGAGGATTATGTCGGTCAAGCGCTTTGCGCCGTGCCACCACTGCGGGACGACCCGGCTCACGGCAGGCTCTCGGCTCACCAGGACGCGAGATGTTACTTGCATGCCGCCCCTTCAAAAGATGCGGCCACTGTTTTACCCACTAAATCCAACCCGTCTACGACACCCATGTTCGCACCGGCTCCCGGTCCCAGATGCACGAACGGCACGTGCTCGCGCGTATGGTCGCTGCCAGGCGCAG
>PLLF01000094.1:14094-14334 GCA_003140855.1 Vulcanimicrobiota bacterium | reverse complement strand
GAAACTCGCCGGCAGCCGGTTCGCCGTCTTGCGCGGCGCCGGTGCGCGACTCTCGCGCGGACTCATCGACTTCTTCTTGAACCGCGCGATCGAACGCGGCTACACCGAGATCGTGCCGACGTATCTGGTCAACCGCAAGACGATGTGGTCGACCGGGCAGCTCACGAAATTCGCCGACGCGATGTTCGCCGACACGGACTCGGATCTATTCCTGATCCCGACCGCCGAGGTGCCCCTGAC
>PLLF01000094.1:0-14080 GCA_003140855.1 Vulcanimicrobiota bacterium | reverse complement strand
CACGGCGTATTCGCCTTGTTTCCGGAAGGAAGCCGGCGCGGCGGGGAAGGACACGCGCGGACTCATCCGGCTGCACCAGTTCGAAAAGGTCGAACTCGTCTGGCTGACCGAGCCGGCGCAGTCGTTCGACGCGCTCGAGTCGTTGACGCGCGACGCGGAGTCTCTGTTATCCGAGTTGGGATTGCCGCACCGAGTGGTCGCCCTGTGCAGCGCCGACGTCGGCTTCAACGCCGCGAAGACCTACGACGTCGAGGTTTGGCTGCCGGGTCAAAATCACTATCGCGAAATCAGCTCGTGTTCCAACTGCACCGACTTTCAGGCGCGCCGCGCCTCGATTCGCCTGCGCCGCGATGCCAAAGCCAAACCGGAGCTCGTGCATACGCTCAACGGATCGGGCTTGCCGATCGGGCGCACGCTCCTCGCAATCCTCGAAAACTTCCAACAGCCCGACGGCTCGGTTCGTATTCCGCCGGTTCTGCAGCCCTACATGCACGCCGAAACGATCGTTAAGCAGTCATAATCCTTTCAGCCGAACTACGGCGTCCACGAGCTTCCGTCGTCATAGACGACTTTGTGGACCGAAAGCTCGAGATGCGCGCCGCGCAGAAATGCGTCCTCGGGCTTCGTCCCGGTGCCTAAGATGAGACAGTCGCTTTTCTTCGGGCGGATCTCCACGCCGGGAGAAAACGTCCCTTCGCGCGCCCATTCCGAGCCGTTCACCGGCTTCTTGAAAACATCCAGAATCTGATAGCCAAAGACGATCTTTTTCGCGGTCTTTTCAGCTTTGTTCGTGAAGGCAACGCAGGTGCGCATCCACGTGCCGTCTTTGCGCAGCGTTGTTTGCGCCGTAAGCAATGAAATGCGCGACGCCGGATCGATTGCGTTGAGCACCGGAATGTCGCGGTTCTGCGGCGTCGCCAGCGGCCCCGGCGCGGCGCGATCGAATGGCGCCTTCATCGGTCCGATATCCGCGTCGGAAACTCCAAGGCCGTACAAAGCCAAGCGGCCTTCACCACGCACGTACGCCAGCACCGCATTGCGGCCGTGGCTCAGCTGCCGGATGGCGCGCGAAAGGTTACTCACGCGATACGTACTTCCCGTACCGGAACTAAGGGTGCCTCGCGCCCATCGTTGCAAAGCCGTTCCTTCGCTCGGCGAGAGCGGCCGCAAATCGTACAAAATGTTGTAAAGCGCCGACGAGGCGCTTGCGCGCGGTTGCGCGAGCACCATCGCGGCAACGAGCAGCAAAACTAGACCGACCGCAAAACCCGGCGAAATGAACTTTTTCATGCCGTAGCGTTAGCCGCTGCGCGGCGGGAACCTCGCATCTCCTGCGTCAAACACGCGGAATGAGCAGACCACCATCACGCCGCTCCTTTTTGGGCAGCGTTGCGGGCGTGGCCGCACTGGCTTCGCCCTTTCCGAAAAGTGCCGGTGCCGCGGTGCCCGTTACGGGCGCAAGCGCGCGAATCACCGCGCTACTGAAGACACTTCCGGGAACGAAAGCGGCCTCCATTTTTGCCGGCGATGGATCGTTTGAATACGCGAGGAATCCCGCGACGCGGCTGGTGATTGCAAGCACGTTCAAGGTTTTTGTGGCCGTCGCAGCGCTCCAACTCGTGGATCAAGGCAAGGCCGCGCTCGACGAGATGCTGCCGGTGGATGCATCGGTTTGGGTGCCGGGCTCGACGGCGTTTACACCCGCTTTGCGCGGGAAAGTTCCGCTACGCGTTGCCATTCAGGAGATGATTGCTTACAGCGACAACACGGCAACCGACATGGTGATGAAGCGCGTCGGCGCGCAACGCATTCGCGCCATGATCGCAAACGCCGGCCTGAAGTCCGTGCAAATCCCCGACTCGATTCGCGCGTTCTTTTCCTATCTTGCCGGACTTCCTCGCGGCGTCAATGCGTCGTACGAACAACTGTACGGGCTGAAGCCGCCCCCGAAGAACCTGCATCCGCGGCCGCCGGCGAACGACGTCGTCACGGTCAAGGGCGCGATGGGTGAGATAGCCGGGTTCTATAAACGCGCGTTAGCCGGCGAGTTTTTCCAAAAGGCGGAAACGCTGATTGAGTTTCAGGCTGCGATGAACCAAGGCAAACTCATCGAGCTCAGCGCTCCGCTCGGTTCGCAGATCTTCACCAAAGCCGGGAGCTTCGAGAACGACGGGCATAACGGCGTGGTCGTCGCCGGCTCGGCGCAAACGCTGGACAAGCACCTGTACTACGCCATCGGCGTCAATTGGCACGACGCATCGGCGGGCGCTTATGCAAAAGGCGAAACGGCGTTCTTCAAAGTCACCAGGGAAATCCTGGCGATCGCACGCTCGCAACAATTTTCCGCGCGCTAGCTTTCAAGTAGTCAGGTAGTCCGCCAGCGCATCGACGTACGACGACGGCATCGCGGTGGCCGCCTGCGCTCCGCGCCGCGCTTCGATCACGACCCTTGCGTGCGTCGCGTCGATGGGGGAGACCGTGCACGTCAGCCGTTCCGAAAAAATCAAACCGAAACCGGCCTCAATCGTACCGCGATCGCGCTGCGCTTCGCGGATAACGCCGCCCAAAACGCGTTCGATGCCGTCGACGCAGCGGTCGAATGCTTCATCCTTGGGAACCCCAAGTTCGATCGTGCGCGACGGGTGCAGAGCAATCGTTTTGGGCCGGGCCATCCCCAGCCACGCGATCATCCGGCGAAGAACGGCTCGCTCGCCTCGACGCGGTGTACTTCGGAAAGGGCGCTGATGCGCTGCACGATGGTGGTCAGTTCTCTCCCGACCGCCAGCTCGATGCTGTACTGCACTTCGATGGTTTCCTCAGGTCCTTGAGCGACGATGGAAACGATTTTGCTGTCGAATGCCACGTTTTCAGCTTTGAAGATGCCGGCAATTGCATCGAGCGCAGTTTGTCCCGAAGCGCAGACGACGTGCACGTTCGCCTTGCGCCCCATGTGGAACAATCGCATGAGGCCATCATCTGGGATGGAGAGCGCGATCAATGTAATAGCCGTCGCAAGCACGCCGGTCACCAACCCGAATGAATTGGAGTAGCCGAGCAGCAAACCGATGGCGGCGGCCATCCAAATGCTTGCGGCCGTCGTGAGGCCGTGTGCGGCCGTGCCTTGACGGATAATCGCGCCCGCTCCCAAGAACCCGATGCCGACGACGATGTAAGACGGAATGCGCGTGTCGTTCAGATGTGCGCCCATCGCCGTAAACGCCGCGGAAGCAGCCGCGACGATCAGATGCGTCCGAAAACCGGCTGGTTTTTGCGCGGCCTGACGCTGCAGACCGATTGCGCCTCCGAGTATCGCCGCCCCGAGAATTCCGAGCAGCGGTGAAAAGCTAAACTCCACCCCTCAGCGTTGAGCCGCGGCGGCCACGTGTACCTGCCGCCAAGCGCGCTGCGCGACCGGCGCCAAGTGATCCATCTTCTGCAAGAAAAGCGTCAGCTGCCAGAGTTGTTTCTCCGATAACGTTTTCCCGAACGCAAGCATATCGGTCCAGCGCATGCCGTGCGCGATCTTCCAGAACACGATGCCGGCGGGATCCTCTTCCACACCCTCGCGGCGGAATTGCGGCGGGTCCTGGTCCAGGCCTTTGGCTACGTCGCTCCCGTTGCCGCTCGCCGCACCGTGACAGATCGCGCAGTCTTGCGCATAAAGTTTGATGCCCGCGAGCAGATTTTCGTTGGTGGCGGGCAGCGGATTTGCGATCGCGGCGGAGCAGTGCGCTGCAGCGACGCCCGCAAGGACGTCTTCGCCGCCCAGCGTTCGATCCGAGGCACGCGTTGGTCCGCGTTGGCGGAGATCGCGCCGGTTTTCACGACGATGAAGAGCGCCAAGGCAGCGAGCACAAGCGTGAGCGCGATTCCGACAAAGATGCCTCTAATCATCGTCTCTTTTTGCCAGCCGCGGCTGGGACTGTCCTGGGAGCGGATTTTTCGCTCGCCGCGCGGTATGGTGCACTTCATGATTGGAGCGCTCATGCGATCGCTTATCGCCGTGGCATTCTTCGTACTGTGCGGCGCAGCGCCCGCACTGGCCGATCCCACGCCTCCGCCCGCACCGGCGCCTTCGCCGGTAACGTTCTCGGGCGTCATCACCGGGTTTACGTTTCACGCCGACAACCCCAACGCAGCGGGCGCGCTCGACACGGCAAGCGGCGCCGATCTTGCGACGCGCACGCAGCTCGGCAACGCGCTCATCACCGTCGCTCGCACGACCGGCACGTTCCGCTTCAGCGTTACCGCTGGTGCTTACGCGTTTCCGGTCGTGGGACAAGCGATCAATCCGACGTTTCAGCAATTTGCAAACACGAATCTGTACGGCTACCTGCCCAACGCGTACGTGCAGTACGTCCCGAACGCGAATTGGACGATTAGCGCGGGAAAATTGTCGACGCTGCTCGGTCAAGAAAACGCTTTTACATTTCAGAATATCAACATCCAGCGCGGCTTGGTGTGGAATATGGAACCGGTCGTCAGCAACGGCATTCGAGTTGCCTACAACGGCGCCAAATTCAGCGCCGCGCTCGAATACAACGACGGTTTTTACTCAGGGAGCCGCCGCGCGGTCGAAGGCCTGCTGGGCTGGAATCCGACAGTAGCGAGCAGCCTGCAATTCATCTTCATCATACCCGATGCGAATACGCCCTCGAATAATGCGGTTCTGATCGCGAACAAGCGCGAATACGATCTCATGTACACGCAGCAGATCGGAAAGCTTCAGCTGCTGCCGTACGCGCTATGGGTTCAGTCGCCGGCCTCTTCGGCGCTCGGTTATGTGAGGAGCCAAAGCGCATTCGGCGCCGTTTTGCTCGCGAACTATGCTTTCAACGGCGCGTTCTCGCTGGGCGGCCGTTTCGAGACCGTGGGCAACTCCAGCTCGACGGGCGACTTCAGTTTCAACTCCGACTTGATCGGCTATGGTCCGGGCAGCAGTGCGACGACGCTCACGCTCACGCCAACCTACAAGAGCTCGCACCTCTTCGTGCGCGGCGAGTGGTCGCACGCGGCGGCGAACAACGTCCTGCCGACCTTGGGTTTCGGGCCGGCCGGAACGCGCACGAACCAAACGCGCGTGGGCTTAGAACTCGGCGCGCAGTTCTAGCTACAGCCCGACCGGATAGGCTTCCTCGCCGTGCAGCGTAATGTCGAGGCCGGTTTCTTCAGCGTCGCGATCCACTTTCGTTACCGTCATGCGGCTGATTAGCCACAGGAATCCGTAGGTGAAGACGAACGCCCACGCGCTGCAGATTATCACCGACGCAACTTGCACGAAGAAGAATCTGCTGCCGCCGTAGATGAGACCGTCCGCACCGGCCGGATTCCACAGATGCGATCCAAAGATGCCGAGCATGGTTATGCCAAGGAAACCGCCGACGCCGTGCACGCCCCACACGTCGAGCGCGTCATCCCATTGCAGCTTGTTCTTTAGCGCAACCGCATAGTAGCAGACGAATCCGGATACGATGCCGATGATGATCGCCGTGACCGGAGAGACGTAACCCGCGGCGGGAGTAATCGTCGCAAGGCCGGCGACTGCGCCTGTGAGCAAGCCGACGAACTTGGGTTGACGGCCACGCGCCCATTCAACCAACAGCCACGTGATGGCTGCGAACGATGCAGCGATGTCGGTGTTGAGGAATGCCGACGCGGTGACCGCGTCGACGCGCAGCTCGGAGCCCGCATTGAAACCATACCAGCCGAACCACAAGAGTCCGGTGCCGAGCGCGATCAGCGGAACGTTGTGCGGTTTGTTTTCGATAACGTACCGACGCCCGATGAAGAGCACCGAGGCAAGGGCCGCAAAACCGGCAGAAGCGTGCACGACGATGCCGCCCGCAAAATCTTCCGCTCCCCACTTGGCGAGCAAACCGTTCGGACTCCAGAGCATGTGCACGAACGGGAAATACACGAAGATCAGCCACCCGGTCAGGAAGATGAAATAGGCTTTGAAGGTCACGCGGTTCGCAAATGCTCCCGTGATCAGCGCGGGCGTGATGATCGCGAACATCATCTGATAGGCGATGTGCACGATCAGCGGAATACCGGCGTCGTTGCCCAGGAACATCGTGTGCAGCGTCACGCCGTTGAGCATGAAGTACGTCGCCGGGTTGCCGATCAGGCCGTGCCAATCCGGGCCGAAGCACATCGAGTAGCCGAAGACGACCCACAAAACGGTCGTCCACCCTAACGACATGAAGCTCTGGATCATGATCGTGAGCACGTTCTTGCGCCCCACGAGTCCGCCGTAAAAGAACGCGAGCCCCGGCGTCATGAGCATCACGAGACTGGCGCAGATGAGCATGAATGCGGTATTGCCGATGTTAAGCATAAGCGGCCGTTCGGCAGCCGGGGTTACTCTTCTTTTCGGGCCAGCCTCAGGCGCGCGGCCGGTAAATCCATCATGCCCGAGGTCAGCGCGTTGAGTATTTCGGCCATCTCGCGCGAGCGAATGGCGTGCAGTTCGACCCCGATTTCATGCGTGACGTTGCGCAGCAGCGCGATCTCGTCGGGCGCAAAGGTCTCGCCGTTAATGCGAGGTCCGCAGATGAAGGCTCCGGTCAGCTGTCCCCGCACCGACAATGCGAACGCAATCGCGTCGCTGCCGAGCGCGCTGTTGACATCGGACAAATCGATCTGCGAAAGATGTTTGCGTAAGCGCACAAATGCGGCGTCATCCACGCCGACCTCGGCGGGCAGCTTTCCCAATCCCGTCGCGGCGGCCAGCGCATAACGGCCATCCACTCGTTCGTAGATCGCCGCTCCGCGTGCGCCCATCACGCGCGGAATCTCCCGCGTCGCCGATTCCAAGAGCGTCTCCGGATTCTCCATGTACGCCGCGTCCTCGGCGAGCTGCTGCAGCGCAACGGCGGCTTCGTACTTGCCGCGAAAGAGCGTGCGGTCGAGAAACTGTTCCATACGCTTGAGCACGACATTGAAAGAAAGACCCAACGCCAAGGCAACGGCGAGCTCCACGGCAAGGCTGCCTTCGCGGCTTACCGCAACCGAGTTCAAGATGTGCTCGAGCAGCACGAATATTCCCACAGCGAACGACGTCAAGATCGTGTAGATCAACGTGCGGTTCAGAACAAAGTTGACGTCGATGATCCGGTGCCGTAAAATCGCGTACGCGCAGCCGAGCGGGAAGATCATGACGGTCAGCCATTCCGCGCCGGAGAGATGGATCGGATGCGGGAGCAATCTGTTGAACAGGTTCAGCAACACGCCGAAGCGGCTGATCATGAAAGCCCAGAAAACCCAGCGGATGCGTTGGCGGGCGATGCCGGTCGTACGCACGTAGCTGAAGGCAAAAAATGCAATGATCACAAGTTGCGCGGCCGAAAACGCGCTGTTGGCCGCCCACGGCGCCAGATTGACGACGGCGCATCCCGTTTGCGCTTGCGCGGTCGCATTGACGGTGTTGAGGATGAGAGCCGGCGCAACCGTGAGCAACATCGCCGTGCGCGCTACAACGATCGCGCGCCGCGAAACGCCGGTCGCGATCGATTCCACGACCAAGTACAGCATCAACGGCGAGTACGTCCACAACGCCGCCGTCAGCGCGCCGCCGAATATTCTGCCGTCGAGCGGCAGTCCGCCCCACCAAGCGTCGGGCAAGCCGACGCCCACGCCAAGACACCAAATACCGAGGACGGTGGCCGCGCGATCGCGCCCCCGCCACAGAACGAAAACGCCGATGGCCAGCAGAAAAAACTTAAACCCGAGCTGAGCTGCGAACTTGAGCGGCGTGTCGGTATGACGCAGCTTATAGGGAATAAAGAAGCTGGAGTTGCCGCGTTGCACCGCCAGCTGAATCGCGTCGCCCGCATGCCCCGTCTGCGTCGGCGTATTATTCCAAGCGATCGCGGTGCGCGCGGGCGTGGTCATACGTGACAACAGGATGCCGTCGCCTTCGCGCAGGCCCGCCACTGCGTCGGCGGGGTTGACCGTTACGACGCGCACGACGCAACGGCTGACGCTTTGAATGCTCGAGTTGAACCCGGCGCTGTGCGGCCACGACTGGATCTCGATCCCCACGAGAATCACGGCCGCAAGAGTGGCGGCGGCGACGGCTATACCGCGAGCATTCACGGGCGTTGGGTTCGCCCAAGCGCTAGGGGCTTCCTAAAGGGCGCGGAAAATCACCAGCCCGTTCGCCTTTGTTGTGAGGAAGGAGCCTTTCCCAATGTCTCTCTCAAGAAAGCAGTTCGTTTCCGCTACCGCGCTGGGTATCTCGGCGGCCGCCATCGGCTTGGAAACGACCGCGGAGGCGCAACGCGCCCCCGTGAGTTTTCACATTCTCAAACCCACCCAGTACGATCGCGCGGCCATGCTTCGCACACTGAAGGGCGGCGGCGCGCACAAACAAGTTTTTCAATCCGTCTCGCCTCTGGTCGCCGCTCCGGGAATTGCCAGTCTCTACATCCACATGCAGAACTCAATGAACGCCTATCAGTTCTCGCTCGGAACGAGCAAACTGTCGACGCTAGGCGTCGTCCTGGGATCGTCGATCATCTTGGCACTCAACGACAACGCCTGGACGAAGTACGGCATCGGACAAGCATTCAACGTCGACGCGACCAACGACTACTATAAAGCAACCTCGAATTTGAATTTGAGCGCTGCGCCCGACGATCCAAACGGCGTGTATCAAGATTGGAGCGCACAAGCCGTTCTGAAGCGTGGCGGAAGATTTTTCGTCTGCCATAACGCGATGACGGCGGTTGCTTTTGTCCTGTCATCGAAAATGCCGGGAACGACACTCGCCGGCATACTCGCAGACTTTGAGAAAAGCGTGCTGCCGGGATTTCTCGTGGTTCCCGCGGGCGTCGCCGCAATCCAGCAAGCGCAGGAATACGGCTGGAAACCGTTCCCGATTATTTAGGAGAAGCAGATTCGGAGAGGGTGAGATTCGAACTCACGGAACCCGCAAAGGTTCGGCGGTTTTCAAGACCGCTGCATTCAACCGCTCTGCCACCTCTCCACCGGCGTGCTTTGGGCCGCGCGGAGGGCGTCCCTTTACGCGGGAGTAAACTCACGTGATGGACTGGGTAGCCGTTAGCGCGATCGCGACTGCGTTCACCGGACTCGTGATCATGTTCACCGTGATCGTCGGCGCGCGCCAGGCCCGCGCGGCGCTCGAGCAGATCGGCGAAGCGCACCGGGCGACGCAACTCGACGGCATGATGCGCATTTTCGAGAAGTTCGACGATGAGCAATTCGTTCGCGCAAGGTTATACATCATGAAGGAATTGCCGGCGCGGATGCAAGATCCGGACTTTGAAGACTATTTGCGCAATACTCCGTATTCCGAAGTTCCTTGGCACAAGGCGCTCACCACGCTGGAACGCATCGGCGTCTTCGTCAGAATGGGCTTACTCGAAGGGGAGCCTTTTTATTACAACTGGGGCAACATGATCGTCGGCACATGGAGTGATCTGGAGCCGCTCGTCGAGTTGAATCGCAAGGTCAGCGACAATCCTTACCTTTGGAAGGACACCGAGTGGCTGGCCGCCGACGCCGCCAGGTTCGTGCGCGAATACATCGCCGAAAATCCTCGGGTGCGCCCCAGCACGGGCGAGCCATTTACTCTCGAAGCTTATCAAAAAAGGAGTCGCTAGAAGCTACGGCTGCGCCGGCGGATCGCTCGCCGAAAATGAGTCCATTTCGGATTTCTCGGGCACACATTCGACGAGCGCGAGCGCCCAGCCGCCGTCGGTGCGTAAGCGCGCCAAATAGCCTCGCTCGCTTCTTCCATAGATATGATATCCCGCGTTCAGGGCTTCGCGCAGCGAGGTAAACACGACCAGACCGCTCATGCGGCCCGAGTTTAAGCGGCGCGAGCTTGTGAGTCCCTGTCGAGAGCGGGGATAAAGGCATAAAAGTTGTGCATAAGCCGTGCACAACCGCCAAAAATGCCGCCTCTAGCGGCGGACGGCGTCGATGACCACGATCCCGCGCGAGTTTCGCTGTTCGAAATCACTTAACGCGGCAAGCGTTGCGCCGATTGGGCTGGCGGGGTCCATGGCCTCGGAGAGTGTGATGCCCACCCGCTGTTTCACCTGTTGGTCGATTGGGCCGCGCATGAACGCGGGCAGCGATCGATAGTTGCCCATCATTTCCAACACCGAGCCGAGTTGTCGATCGACCATCTTCGGATCCATCACGATAACGAGCTCGCCGTGCGTCCCTTTGCCGCTGCCACGCTCGCAAACGGCATAGTCAAAACCATATTCTTGCACCGTGCCGGCCGAATGCGTTCCGAAATGGTGCACCCAGGCCGAGAGCTTGCCAAAGGATGCGTCGCTCGCCGCGACTACTTCCGTTCCGTCGTACGTACCCGCGCCGTCCGCGAAGACGGTGCCGCGGGTTTGCTGCGCCGTGACGATTTGATTGAATGAATGAACGCCGATGACGGTCGCGCGGGGATAGAGCGCAACGTTCAAGGGATTCCGAAGCGGACTGGGCGTCGGGCTTGGGGCGGCCGCCTGTTGGCCCGAACACGCCGCCAGCAACAGCGTGCCTAGTAAGGTGCAGCGAGAAACGGTATGCACGCGGCACTTTTCGCGCGCGCGCGCGGCGGGCCCCGCGGACTCGCCCGGCAAAGCGTCCGGACATGACGCCCGATACGGCCAAAGAGCAGCTCTCGTACGACACTTACCTGCAGGTCGACAAACTGCTCTCGCTGCAGCAGCCGCTCTCGTCGCCGCCTCACCACGACGAGATGCTGTTTATCATCATCCACCAAGTGTACGAGCTGTGGTTCAAACAGCTGCTGCACGAGATCGAGGCGGTCATGCGCGACTTGGCTGCCGGCGATTTGCTGCGTGTGGCCAAGCATTTCAAAAGGTTGGATCCGATTCAGCGCCTGATCGAAACGCAGGTCGACATCCTCGAAACGATGACGCCGCATGAATTCAATGCATTCCGCGACAACCTCAATCCGGCCAGCGGCTTTCAATCGCTGCAGTTTCGCGAGATTGAATTCATAGCGGGCCTGCGCAAAACGGAGATGCTCAAACACATTCAGATGAACGATGAACAGCGGGCGCGCTTGGAGCGCCGGCTCGCCGAGCCGTCGCTGTACGACCGCGTTAAAGACTACCTGCGCGGCCGCGGATTTTCCGTCGGAACGCACGACGAGCTTATCGCAACATTCCGCACGATCTATTCCGCAAGCAAAGATCACTACGATCTCTATCTGCTGCTCGAAGAACTGATCGAGTTCGACGAACGCTTTCTGTTGTGGCGCGGACGGCACATTCGCATGGTCGAACGCATGATCGGCGCAAAGCGCGGTACCGGCGGTTCGCTCGGCGCCACGTATCTCGCCACGACGCTCGACAATCGCTTCTTTCCCGAGTTGTGGGAAGTGCGGACGTACTTGGGAAAGGGCTACTGAGAAATGCTAGCGACCGTTCCGGTGCTGCGCGACCGGTTTCCGATTCTGGCCAACTCCACGTACTTGGTCAGTCATTCCATGGGCGCGGCGCCGCGCGACGTAAAAGCCGCGCTCGATCTCTATTTCGACGAATGGGCGGCGGATGGCCCGGAGGCCTGGGAACAATGGTTGCCGCGCATCGCCGAGATCGCCGATGGAATCGGCGCAATCATCGGAGCCCCGGCCGGCAGCGTTTTTCTGGGCCCGAACGTTTCGGTGCTGCAGGCCGCGCTCGCCACGTCGCTGCGCTTCGAGGCGCCGCGCAATGAAGTCGTCTACGAAGCGCTGCAATTTCCGTCGCTGACGTACGTCTGGACCGAATGGCAACGCTTCGGCGCGCAGCCGCGTATCGTTCCGTCGGACGACGGACGCACCGTTGCAACCGAACGTATCATTGCGGCCGTTACCGAACGCACCGCGATCGCCGTGCTTTCGCACGCGTACTATATTTCGGGCGCGCTGTGCGACGTGCGCGCAATCCAAGCGCATTGCCGCAAGACGGGAACCTTACTGTGCGTCGACGCCTATCAAACCACCGGCGTCTATCCCTATAACGTGACGGAATGGGATCTCGACATCGTCACGGGCGGAAGCCACAAGTGGCTGTGCGGATCGGCCGGCTGCGGCTGGATCTACGTAAAACCGGAGCTGCGCGAACGGTTGGAGCCGGCGGTCACCGGCTGGATGGCGCATGCGCGGCCCTTTGCATTCGAACCGGCGCCGATGGTTTGGGCGCCCTCGATGTACCGCTGGGGAACGGGCACGCCGACGATTCCCGGCTACATGGCGGCGAAGCCGGGCCACGATTTGATTCGCGAAGCCGGCGTTCCAAAAATTCGCGAACACAACGTGCGGCTGACCAGTTCGATTGCGGAGCTCGCGCTCGAGCGAGGCTTGCGCGTCAATACGCCCTTAGAGCCCGAGAAACGCACGGGCTGGATCGCGATCGATTTTCCCGAATCGCAAAAAGTGTATCGCGCGCTCATCGAGCGCCGCATCTTTGTGGACTATCGTCCAGGTTGCGGCATCCGCGTGGGACCGCATTTTTACACGACCGACGACGAGATCGGCGCGTTCTTCGAAGCGCTCGACGCCCTTCGTTGAGCGAAATGCTGGTCGATCACCGCAACATGGGCGCCGCGATTCGGCGCCTTTCGCTTCCCATTGCGTTTACGATGCTTGGCGATCAGTTGTTGGGCGTTGTCGATACGATCGCGATCGGCAGCCTCGGCGCCGTCGCACTCGCAGGAGTAACGGGTGCGACCACCGTTTTTACGGCGGTAGCCTTTGCGATCTTCGGATTTTTCAGCGGCATGTCCATCATCGCCGCGCAGCGCATCGGCGCGCGCGACTTGGAAAGCTTTGGGAAAACCGTGCGCGCCGGATTTGTCGTCCCGTTTGTCAGCGCGGTGGTTTGTGCTTTGCTGAGCCTGCCGCTCGCATCGCTCATCATCAACGCCATGGTCGGACACCTCGCAAGCGCCCACCAAAGCTCGTTGTACCTCATTTTGCGCTGCGTTTCGCTCTTACCGATCGCGATCTCCGGAACGCTGATCGTCGGATTGGGAGCGGCCGGCAACCGCGTGCTGGGCGTGCTCGTACTGGCAATCGTCAACGTCGTACATATTCCGCTGTTACTGATTTTGGCCTTAGGCTGGGGAACGCATCATCCGCTCGGCATCGTCGGCGCCGGCATTTCTTCACTGCTTTCCGAAACGATCGCCTGCGTTTGCGCCCTCGTCTACACGTGGCGGCGGCCGATTTACCAAGTATTCGCTTCGTTCGATTTGAACTTACGGCTGGCACTGGAATGCGCGCGCCTTGGACTGCCCGAGGTCGTCTTCTTGTTTGCGGTGATTGCGCCCGACTCGTTCATCGTGGCGATGCTCGCCCCGCTCGGCCCTATCGCAATCTCGGCTTTTCGCGCGCTCAACGTGGTCTCCGATCTCACGTTCACGGTTCCAAGCCCGCTACAATCTGCGGCGCAAACCGTTATCGGACAGCGGCTCGGCGCGCGCGACATCAAAGGCGCGCGATCGTTTTTCTCACGCGCGCGTACCGTTTCTTTTTGGCTGACGACCCTGACGGGCGCCGTTTGCGCGGCATTGGCGTGGCCTTTGGCATACATCTTCACGCTCAACACGGTCGTCGCGTCCGCGGCTGCTCTGCCGCTCGCGCTCCACATGCTGACGCTTCCGCTCAAAGGTTACGCGATGGTTTCCATGTCGCCGATTCGCGCTTCCGGCGACACACGGTTCTCGCTGACAGTCGGAATCCTCACCGGCATCCTGGTGGTGCCCGTTTCCTATCTCTGCATTAGAGTTTTTCACATCGGATTGTACGGCGTGCCGATTGCATGGATCATCGCATGGAGCGCGCGCACCGTCGCGACCGCGATAAAATTGCGCGGCGAAGCCTGGACGCGCCGCGACTTAATCGCGCCGGGTTAGCGCAGGCGCATGAACAGTTGGCTCGCCTCGGTGTGAACGCGACCGTTGCTCGCAAGCACCGACTCGCTGTCGAGCGTCCACGCGTCGTTCTCAATAGTTGAAACGAGTCCGCCGGCTTCGCGCACCAGCAACGCTCCCGCTGCCGTGTCCCATTGATGCAGATCGAACTCCCAAAACAGATCGA
>PLLF01000079.1 GCA_003140855.1 Vulcanimicrobiota bacterium | reverse complement strand
CGAACGCGAGGTTCAGCCAAAACGTGTAGTTTACAGCAAATGTCATGAGGCTTGCGCGTGCGGCCGGATTCGCATGTGGGATCGCGCCGAATGCGCCGAACACGAATTGCATGATGATGCCGGCCGCTACCATCGTCACAAAAAATACCGTCCCGATATAAGCGGCCATCTTGAGCCCGTAATAGCGTCTGTATACATCTAGGAGCGGCAGCACGATCAGGTCGGCGTAGAGAAAGCTCAACACGCCGCCGAAGCTGATGCCGCTGCCCCACAAAACCGCCGCCATCGGCACGTTCCCGATCGAGCAGACGAACGAAACGATCGCGATCAGCGGACCGGCGATCGCATTCGCGATTACTTGAATCCACTGCGGCGCGCCGTGCAGGAAGAATGCATTCCACACGCCGTTCGGAACAAACGCAGCGAGCGCGCCCGCGATGATAAATCCGGCAACCAAGTCCTTCCAGAGCATGGAAATGTCCATCACGAACGTCTGCGCGACCACGACCGGCGTTTGCGGATTGCGCAGTTTTTCCCAGAACGTTTCACCTTCGACCGTGTCGTCGTCGCCGTTGCCGGTCGCCTCGTCGAGATGGCGCCGGGCTTCTTCGACCAGGCGTTTTGGATAGGTCGCCTTGACGATCAGCGCCATGATCGCAACCAGCAGCACGCCGCCAAGCCACTCGGCTGCGGTGAACTGCCATCCCATGAGCAGGTACAGAATGACGCCGAGTTCGATCACAAGATTGGTGGATGCAAAAAGAAACGCAAGCGACGGAATCAGTCCGGCGCCTTTTTTGAAAAGCGTCTTGCTCAATGCCGCGGCTGCGTAAGAGCATGAGGAACTCGCCGCGCCGTATGCCGTAGCGAGCGCGATCTCGCGTATGCCGTTTCTTCCGAGCTGCGCGGTCATGCGCTCTTTCGAGACGAGCGCTTGGATCAAGGCCGAAAGAAAAAATCCGAGGATCAAGCTCCACGCGACCTGCCAGAACATTCCGGCCGCTAAGAGCAGAGCTTGCAGAATCGCCGTCACACGTATTCTACGAGGGTCATCATGCCGTCCATCATGTGAATGGCATTATGACAATGCAGCAGCCATCGTCCTGCCGGCGAGTCGGCTCGGAAACGCCATCGCAGCGTGCCGCCGTTGGCGCGGACCAGCGACGTGTCTTTTGCGAGGGGGCTCGTCAGCGCGACGCCATCGATCTCGGTCACTTCAAACACGTGACCGTGCAAGTGCATCGGGTGATCCATGTCGGTCTTGTTGAGAAACTTGACGTTCACGATATCGTTGCGGTGAACGTAAATCTTGGGTGTATGCGGGTAGGTCTTACCGTTGATGGTCCAGCGCGAACTGCCGTATTTTCCGTCATCTAGCGTAAAATCGTAGCGTGCACCGCGCAGCGGGCTCAGCGAACCGCCCGTGCCGCCCGCTTTTTCATATGTAAAATAATCGACGCCGTCCAGCGACTGCGAACTGGCCATCGGCGGAGCGTCTTCCATGCCTTCAGTGTGCACGATCGCGGCTTGTTCGTACGCCAGCGGATCGCTCGAAAGCCCTTGCAGCAGCCACGATCCTGGCGCGCTCACTTCGAACCACGCATCGTAGCGCTCGGCAACACCGACACGGAGCGCATCGACTTCGACGGGCCGCGGCAGCGGGTTACCGTCACTGTGCGTGACGATCAGACGGTGTCCCGCGAGCCGCACGTACCGCGTTTGGGTGGGATTGGCGTTCAGTACGCGCAGCCGCACGTGCTGGCCGACCTTCACCGCCAGGCGTGTGGTGTTCGGATACGCGGCGCCGTTAATGCAGTGGGCGGTAAATGCGACCTCGTCGCCCATCTTGTCATCCGGCGCCATCTGTATCAATTCGGGAGAACCGGGCGGATCGGTCATCGGCGCCTTCCCGACGCCCATCATTGCGGGAGCCACGGTCGCCATTTTCGGGACGTCGTGAAAAACGAGCGCAAACTCGGCGTCCGCGCGCTGGTCGCGCGGATCTTCGACAACGATCATGCCGAAAAGTCCGCGCAGCAATCCGTCGCTGACATGATCGTGGTACCAGCGCGTGCCGGGCGGATCGGGAGCGAACTCGTACACGAACGATCCGCCGTCGCGAACGGGTGCCTGCGTCACTCCGTCGGCGCCGTCCATCTTGTTGGGCAGAATCATGCCGTGCCAATGGATCGTCGATCCTTGGCCGCTCTTGTTTATGAATGTGGCACGTAAGCGCTGGCCATGCACGATCCGCAGAAGCGGTCCGGGAATCGTTCCATTGAAGGCTAGTCCCGGAAAATTGAGGCCGGGCACGGGTGAATAGCGTAGCGGCCCAGCCGTGAGGGTGTAATCGACGACGTCGCTTGCGGCTGCCGGTGCAGAGAGCCGCGGCAACGCCATCACGAGCATTGCGCCCCCGCTTGCCTTCAAGAAACTCGAACGCCGCATTTACGATCCGACGTTCAAGGGCACGTCGAGCTCGTGCCCGTCATACTCGATCTGCACGATCCACGGTCCGCCCATCGAGAATGCGATTCGCCCGGTGAATGTGTGCGGATCGTTGGGCGCCGGCTGGAGTTGCACGAGGTTGGTGTGATGCGTGCCCGTTCCCATATGCATGACCGGCAGAACGCTAACATTCGCGGGCGCAGTTCCGGGAAACGTCACCATGATCGTCGCTTGATCGGCCGGCGACGCAGGCGAGAACGTTACGACCGGCATCGTGTTGTTGATGCCGCCGTCGAGTGCGGTGAGATAGGCGACGATATCGCCGATTTGCGCGTCGCTGAAGCCGAAGTTCGGCATAGGCGGACGCGGGTGCGTAATGAAGTCGGCGATCGCTGCATTCGACATGTGGTGTTCGAGGCCGTAAAGTGCAGGTCCGATTCCGCCGCCTTTGAAACCCGCGCCGTGGCAACCCGCGCAGCCGTTTGACTGCACCAGTTTTGCGCCGTTATTCGAATCGCCCGAACTCGCGGGCGCGACCGGGGTCACGGGAACGGGACTCACAGGTGCGGTCTGCGCTGCGAGGTTCGCGGGAACATCGTGAAAGTTCGACAGAATGCGGCTCCCGTTTTCCCACGGCCCCGCGTAGGCGAGCCGGAATGAAATTTGGGGTTTTTGCGCCGGACCCATGCGCGCTTCGCCGATGAGTGCAAGGTTGGGTTGGAAATTGTGCGCGAAATCCACGACGTATTGCCGGTTCAGCGTATCGCTCGATGCCACGTCGTAGCGCACGAGCGCATGGTTCTGCCTGCCGAAATCCCGCTCCGCTTCAAAGAAGTAACCGTTGAGTGGAGCGTTCATCAGATCGACGTCTGGATTGCTGTCGTTCCCGCGATAAAACATTGTTTGGAAATGCCAGCGGTTATCTTGATAGGAGAAATAGAGTCCCTGGCGCGTCCATTGGTCGCTGCGCAGAAAGTCGCCCGAGTCCGGATCGAAAAGCGGAGCGTCCCCCCGCATCGCGACGGCTCCGACTTCCCACGGCACCTGCATTCCACCGTACGAGACGTTGACGTCGTAGGCGCGAGCGTTTGCAGTTTTGTTGAAGTTCAACGCAGTCCCGGTCGGGCCGCTGTTGGTCAGATACGAGACGTTGTACATAAATTCGTTGGACATTCCGGAGAACGCGACGCCCCAGCGCGCTTCGGCAGGGTTGAAATCATTCTGTGCGTTTATCTGCGTGGCCAGTAAGTAGGGGGAAAGACTCCAGGCGTGCGCCGGCATGAATGGGAACGGCGTGTGAAATTTTCCCACCTGCAAAGAATTCGTGCCGCCGAACAGGCCGTTCCATGACAGCCATACTTGCTCGGTCTGGCCGATCAATCCGGAATCGATTACGTGCTGCTCCGCATACCACGTGAAGTTTCTTCCGAGAAAGCCGCCGCCCAGGAGTGAAAGATCGCCCACCTGCGTCGAGCCCTTTTGGTCGGTCGTGCCCAGAACCGAATCGAGATACAGGCGCACGGAAACCGGCAGCGCTTGGTCTTGGGACCGGCGGTTGAGAATTTGAAAGTTGGTCATCATCACCATCATCCCGTACCGGGACATGCCCGGGAACGTGGAGTGACAGGTTTCGCACGAAACGCCTTGGCCGTTGGCAAAAACCGGGATGGCCTCAGCCCGTGCAGTCAGGCCTGCTACGATGAGCGCACTCGCGCATGTTGCGCGAATGACGGCAACGACAATGCGTTGCAGCATGTGGGGTACCTCCGTGTGACGCAGTCAGAAAGGTAATTGACTACGCGAACGGAGGAGGACGTTGAAAACGGCTGTGGCCCGCGCTTGCGAATAGCGTGACCGAACGCGGCGCGGACTCGCGGCAGACGAATGCAGCAACTTCTTGCAAAAGGCGCTGCAGGTAACGCTCGGCTTCATCGGTGCCGGCGATGCAGCTCTGCAGCAAACGGCTGAAAAGTGAGAGCAGATATGCGGCGCACAAGGCGGTCGCGATCTGCGTGAGGATGCCCGCAGGAGTGAGATGAAGCCCTTCGGCGCTTTCGGCCGCCGCGAATAGAGCGATCTGCGCGATCGCTAATCGCGGCCAGAGCTGGGCCAGCGATCGTTCGATTCGGGTTTGCTTAAAGAACCCGGCGTACAGCAACGCGCACGCCACCAGAATGGCGCACAGCGCAATCAGCGCGACGCTCGAGTTTTCGAGTGCCGAAGCAAACCAACCGTGCCGGGCATCGATGAGGGGACGGCCGGAAAGAGCGTAACCCGCGGCATGTCCCACGAGCATCGAAGGGATGACCGCCCCGAACCAGAGGGGCAGGCTCTTTTTCACGCCCGAGGCTTTCGCGAAGGCGAGCGCCGTACCCCGGCAACCGGGACCCCCTCGCGATCGGTTGGAGAGGGCGTGAAAGCACAAGGGGGGCTCCTCAACCGGTGTCTAAGAGACCGGACCCCCGCCAGTAAGACCCCCAAGAAATAGGTACAAAGGAAGGATCATGACCGCCCGATTGCCTGTCGAGAATAGCGATACCGTCAATTTGGTGTGCGCGCTGCTGGTGCGCTACCCGGAGATCGCTTCGATCCGATCGATGCCCGGTGAGGGCACAGTGTGCTTCACGTTTGCGATCGGCCAGCGCATGGATCGCGCGACGCAGCGCGCCATAGGCGAGGAGATCGAAGCGCACGTCAACGGCTTTCTGGCGTTGTCGCGCGACGGCGGCGACCTGCGGGTGGAGTGCGAATCCGAGCGCGCCCACAGCTTCGTTCACGTGACGAGGGACCTCGTTACGTTTTCTAAGGACGAGCTGGGCATGCTCACCGCACTGTTTGCGCAGCGCTTTGGAGAGGCGCTCGTTCGCAATCCCGTGCCCGACGAACATCCCGACGAAGATCCGGCCGCGCAAGACGAGTTGGTGGAGTGCGCGATCGAAGCGCTTGCCGATCCGGCGCAATCGAAGAACTTGGTCGGATTCCGCGAAGAGAAGCACGTTCTCGTCTACTTTCTGAAATCTCGAAAGAAAGCAAAGGCTCCGGCCCGCCGATAAAAACATTGAACCTGCTCCTGGTGGGCGACGTCGTCGGCTCGCCGGGACGCGAAACGCTCAAACGCTGCCTTCCGCTGGCGCGCGATCAATACAAGATCGACGCGTGCATTGCCAACGGCGAAAATGCCGCGGGCGGTTTCGGACTAACGGCTCAAACCGCCGAAGAAATGTTTGAGACGGGCGTCGACTTTATCACCAGCGGAAATCACATTCTCGATAAGCGCGACTTCCGGACATATCTGGAGTCTTCCGACCGCGTGATCCGGCCGGTGAACTATCCTCCGGGCGTTCCCGGCAGGGGCACCGGCACGTTCTCCGTCAACGGTTCGGCGATCGGCGTCATAAACGTCATGGGCCGCACGTTCATGCCTCCGGTGGACGATCCGTTTCGGGCCGTGGATGTAGCGTTGGCGAATCTCAGCGCGCAAGCGCGTGTGATCGTCGTCGACGTGCACGCGGAGGCGACCAGCGAGAAAGTCGCACTCGGCCGCTATTTGGACGGCAAGGTGGCAGCCGTGTACGGCACGCACACGCACGTCCAAACGGCGGACGAACAGATCTTGCCGGGCGGGACCGCCTACATCAGCGATCTCGGCATGACCGGACCCACCGAAGGCATCATCGGAATGGAGTCGGAAGCGGTGCTCGACCGGTTCATTACGGGGTTTTCCGAACGGTTTTCGGTAGAGAAGGCCGGGACGAAACAGTTTTGCGCTGCGGTCGTAACCATCGACATGGATTCCGGGCGCGCGACGGAGATCAAGCGTATTTTCCAGCGAGGCATAGCATGATAGAGAATCCCGTAAAGCCCGTCATCACGAGCAACGTTCTCAAAGTTTCCGCGAAGAGCAATCCCAACTCGGTAGCGGGAGCCTTGGCCGCCGTTCTGCGCGAGCGGCCCTCGGTGGAACTGCAAGCCGTCGGGGCCGGCGCTGTCAATCAGGCCGTCAAGGCGGTGGCAATCGCGCGCAGCTACTTGGCGGGCCAGATGGATTTGAGCTGCGTGCCTTCCTTTATAGATGTGCAAATAGACGGCAACGAACGCACCGGCATCTCGCTGCTGATAGAGCGCCGCTTGGAAGGGGACGGCCAGCGCTAGTCGACTTCCACTCGCACACCTGCGAGAGCGACGGCACCCTCTCGCCTCCGGCACTTCGCGACTTCATGCAGTCACGCGGAGTGCAGATCTTCGCGATCACCGATCACGATACGCTGGCCGCGTTTGAGCAGCTCGAGCCGGTGGCGGGCATTCGCGTCGTAACGGGCATCGAAATCAACGCGACGTACGAGGACAGCGAAGTCCACATTCTGGGCTATCGTTTGCCGACGGGGCCGTCGCCGCTGACCGCGGTCATCGAGGCGAATCGCGCGGCGCGCCGCGTTCGCGTGGGACGCATCGTCGCGCAGCTCTGTGCGGCCGGTCATGCGATCAGCTTTGAAGACGTAGAAGCAGAAGCTGCGCCCAATGCGTCGCTTGGGCGGCCGCACGTCGGCAAAGTCCTCATCCGCAAAGGCATCGTCTCCGACATCGAAGCGGCGTTTCGCAGGTTCTTGCGCCGCGGCACTCCGGGTTACGTCCCGTCGACGCACATCACGCCGCACGAGGCGATCGACGTGATCCTCGCCGCCGGCGGCATTCCCGTTCTCGCCCATCCGGGACGGTTGCGCGATGAATCGATCATCAGTGAACTTGCGGAGCGCGGCTTGCGCGGGATCGAGGTTTTTTATCCCACGCACGATGCCAATCGCGTGCATCATTTTCGCGGGATCGCAAAACGCTACGGTTTAGTGATGACCGGCGGTTCGGATTTTCACGACATTCGCTACAACACGCGCGGCGTGGGCATGGAGGTAGCGCAAGAAGATATTCAGCCGTTCTTAGATTTGCTCTGAAGCGCTTCGTTGACGGCTTTTCGTAAGGACGAAGCCAAGCTCGTGGCTTCGCGTTCGTAGCGTTCGAGCGTGGCGCGCTGTGCGGCAACTTTCGCAGCGTCGCGCATGAAGCGGTGGTTGATCTTCACGTTGTAAGCGCAACCCAGCAGGCCCGCGTGCGCGAATTCGGCCGCGCAGCCCGCATCGCTCACCAGGTTGACGTTCCCAAGCGCGAGCGCGTTCGCGCTCAGGTGCAGCGCGTCCAAAGCGATCTGCATTCCCTCGAGCGGAACCTCGGCGGCCTCGGTCAGCGCAGCCTGGCGCTCGTCGCCCCGGGTCTGCATGACGCGCGCGAAGGCCCGTTCGTCGCGCCGGCTCTGCTCGATGGCGCGTGCCCGCAGCGCGTCAGCGCGCTGGGCGAGCTCGCCATTTCCGGCGATGCGCGCCACCATTGCGACCAGCGCGCAGGCGGCGGCTGCGACAATCATCGCAGCGCTTCCACCGCCCGGCACCGGCTCGGCCGAAGCCAGGCGCGTCAAGTATTCGTCCACGCACGACTCATTAGGTAGCGGGGCAGGCAACTCTTGTGGCAGAATAACGCGAGTCACCCCACCAGAGAGGATTTTGCTTTGCCAGTACTCCAGGAGCACGGCGTGCGCGGAGACGTGAAGGATCGCGCCCTAGCCGAAACCGGACGTTCGCGGATCGCTTGGGCGGCCGCATACATGCCGGTACTCGCGCAGATTCGCGAGCGCTTTGCCGCGCAGAAGCCGCTGAACGGCGTCCGGATCGGCGCGTGTTTGCACGTGACGACAGAAACCGCTAATCTCATGCTCGCGCTGCAAGCCGGCGGCGCCGAGATCGCGCTGTGCGCCAGCAACCCGCTTTCGACGCAGGACGACGTTGCCGCAGCGCTGTGCGAGTTCGGCATCCCGACGTTTGCGATCAAAGGCGAGGACAATCAGACGTACTACAATCACATCGAGTCGGTGGTCGCGACGCGTCCGCACATGTCGATGGATGACGGCTGCGACCTCGTGACGACGATATATACCAAGCACAACGAGCTGCTCGCCGACATGATCGGCGGCTGCGAGGAAACCAC
>PLLF01000068.1:13292-14730 GCA_003140855.1 Vulcanimicrobiota bacterium | reverse complement strand
ATGCGGCATGTTTTTACGTAGATGAAAAAAAAACACCCAAAACAAGGCGATCCCCACGAAAATCAGGCCTAGGACGCTTGCGACAATCCAGAGCACTACGGTGGGCCACCGTGAGCCGCGTTTTTTTCCTAGCCCGCGAGCGCGTGACGATTGGCGATAGATCGGGCCCATTTCTCATAGTGTAACCCAGGCCGATGTTCCCCGGGGAACATTTAGCCGCCGAGCGGTCGCTTCTGGGCCATGCCGGGCCGCCGTGGGAAGCCCTCGGGCGTGGGCGCAGCTTTCCGGAAGAGCAGCACCCGCCGCTCGCCGGCCAGCGCCACCTCAGGTTCTACTTCGAACCCCAAGGCTAGGGCGGCCGAATCGAGCGATGCCTGCTCATCCGTTCCCGCTAACCCTCGCTGGAGAATCGCCAGCCCGCCGATGGCCAGGAATGGAGCAACAAGCTCGAGTGCCGCCGGAGCTGATGCAACTGCCCGGACCGTCGCGCTTTCAAAGCGCTCCCGTAGCTCGGGATCCCGCCCGGCGTCCTCGGCCCTAGCCGTGACCACGCGCGCCGCAGTCAGGCGAAGCGCGTCGATCGCCTCCCGCAAGAACGCTGCTTTTTTTGCGGTCGCCTCCAACAACACGGCGCCGGCTTCGGTGACGAGCGCGACGGGAATCCCGGGCAGCCCGGCGCCGCTGCCGATGTCGATATACGGAGAGCGCACGTACGGCACGATCGTCAGACTATCGAGAATGTGCGGCACGAATTGTTCGGCCGTCCGCGCGCCAGTCAGATTGAACTTGGAGTTCGCCGCTAGCACGAGCCGCGTGTAAGCCGCGAGCGGCGGGACGAATCGTGCCTCAACTCCGCCGGCGTAAAGAAGTCTTTCGGTTTTCTCTTCCTCGCCGGTCACGCCGTGGCGGCGGCGTAGAGGCTCAAGATCGCAACGTCTGCCGGGGTCACGCCGGGAATGCGCGACGCCGCTGCGAGCGTGGCCGGTCGCCTGGTGCCGAGCTTTTCTCGGGCTTCGCGCGACAGCGCCAGCAGTGCGCCGTAGTCGAGGCTGTCCGGGAGTGCCGCAGCCTCGCTGCGCGCGGCTTTATCGATCGCCATCTCCTCGCGGCGCACGTAGCCTTCAATCTTCACTTCGATCGCGACGCGCTCACCAATACTCTGCGGCATTTCCGGCATCAGCGCAGCCACGTCGTCGTACTCGATCCCCGGCCGCCGCAGCAAGTCGGATACGCTTAGCCCCGCCTGTAGTGACTCGCCACGCAACTGCCAAACGCCGATGCGCGTGGAATTCATAAGCGAGCGAGCGCGCTTCAATTGTTCGCGGCGTTCTTCAAAGCGCGTCCACGCCGCATCACCGACGAGTCCGATATCGCGACCAACCGGCGTCAGGCGCGCGTCCGCGTTGTCGTGGCGCAATAAAATGCGATGCTCGGCGCG
>PLLF01000068.1:0-13201 GCA_003140855.1 Vulcanimicrobiota bacterium | reverse complement strand
AGTCCGCGCACGCGGCGCGTTTCGAGCGTGTCGCGCAGCTCCGTCGGCGGAACCATGTCGTATTCAACCGCATATCCGGCGCGCAACATCTCGCAGTGTTCCAAACCAGGCAGCGTGCGCAGCATTGCAAGCTGCACGTCGGCGGGAAGCGACGTCGAGAAACCGCCGACGTACCACGTCGGTTCGTCCCAGCCTTCGGGTTCTATGAAGATCTGATGCGTCGGATTGTGCGCAAACTTTATGACCTTGTCTTCGATCGAAGGACAATAGCGCGGCCCGATGCCTTTGATTAAATCGAGTCCGTACAGCGGCGAGCGATGAAGATTGTCGCGCACCAGCTGATGCGTGCGTTCGTTCGTTTCGGTGAGGTAACACGGCAGCTGCGGACCGGCGAAGCGAATCTCGCTGTCGTAGGAAAACATCAATGGAATCGGGCTTGCCGGCTGCACTTTCATTGCAGCCAACTCGACGCTCGCGCGATCGATCCGCGGCGGTGTGCCCGTCTTTAAGCGTTGGGTCGGAAAGCCCGCAGCGCGCAACGAGTGCGCCAACCCGATCGCGGGCGCTTCGCCGAACCGGCCCTCGGCTTGCACGACGTCGCCGCGAAAAGATTTGCCGCCCAAAAACGTTCCGGTGGCCAGCACGACCCGGCGCGCATAATAGCTCGCTCCGCCGGCGCATGCGACGCCGCGTATCTGGCCGGCGCTCACGATCAGTGAGTCGACCATGGCCTGCTCGATCTGGAGATTCGGCTGCGCGCGCAACGTTTCGATGGCAATGCGGGCATACGCGGGCTTGTCGGCCTGCGCGCGCAATGCACGGACCGCCGGCCCTTTCGATTCGTTCAAGAAACGTGAATGCAGCGAGCATTTGTCGATGATGCGCGCCATCTCGCCGCCGAGTGCATCGATTTCGCGCACCAGCTGGCCTTTGGCGCTGCCGCCGATGGACGGATTGCACGGGAGCGTGCAAATGCGATCGGGATCGCCGGTCAGCAAGAGCGTCGGGACACCGAGCCGCGCCGAAGCGAGCGCCGCTTCCACGCCCGCATGACCGCCGCCGACGACGATGACGCCGGCATCGTCCACGAGTTTTGGCTTAGCTCGCTACAGCTGCGGTGGTGCGCCCGAGGCCGCGCAAACGGAACGCCAGCCCGATCAAGAAACCGCCGAAAACGATCGCGTAAAAGCCAATGATCCATATGACGGCCAGCGCCCCGTTCAGCGGACGAAGAATCAGCAGCACTCCGAACGCGATCGATGCCAACCCCGCCAGCACCCACCACAAGTCCCCCGGAAGGTGGCGACGCAGTTCGAATGCGCCGACCAGCTCGAGGATGCCGGTCACCACGGCCCAAGCCGCGATGAGATAAAGCAGCGCGAACGCGGTTATTTGCCAGAAGAAGAATGTGATCGCGGCGACGAGGATTCCAAAAATACCGACGAAGAGCAAGTGCGCCCAGCGATTATGCGCTTCGGCCTCTCGCACCGCCCCAATCAGCGCAAAGACACCGTCGACCAAGGCGTAAGCCCCGAAAAGAAACACAAGCACAAATAGGGCGATCCCCGGCACCGCGAGCGCCAAAATTCCAAAAATCACCGAAGCGATGCCACGGATCGCAAAGGTCCACCAGTTGCGCGAAAGTACGTCAAGCATAGGCCCGGCGTTCGCCGCCCCACTACTATTTCCCGATGCAGAAGCGAGCAAAGATTTGCGTCAGGAGCTCTTCGCCGGCCGCGTCGCCCGTGAGGTGACCGAGCGCGGCAAACGCGCGCTGCAGTTCCCCGGCGGTCAGATCGGCCGGCTCGCCTCGCTCGAGGGTCTCGAGCGCTCTATCCAGCGCACCGAGCGCTTCGCCGACGGCGTCCAGTTCGAAGAGCGCCGCCAAGTGCGGACGCTCGAGGTCGGGGAGTTCCCCGCCCCAGCCGGCCTTCGCGAGCGCCTTGCGCAGCGCTTCGAGGGTCGCATGATCGTAAACCGAGCCGGTCACGTCGGCGCGGCCGCCCAGCTCGCGCGCGCCTGCTTCGCCCAGATCGAGTTTATTGGCGAAGACGACGCGCGGACGATCGGCGGTCAGCGCCAAGACGTCTCGCGCTTCGGGGGTTAGCGGCTCCGAGCCGTCAAGCACGACGATCGCGACACGGGCTTCGGAGAGGGCGCGGCGCGTTCGTTCGATGCCGGCGGTTTCCAAACGATCCGCGTGCTCGCGTATTCCGGCCGTATCGATCAAACGCACCGGCACGCCGTCAACCGTTATCGTCTCCTCGATCGTGTCGCGCGTCGTGCCCGGAATCTCCGAAACGATCGCGCGGCCCTCGCCGAGCAGCGCATTGAGCAGCGAAGATTTACCGGCATTGGGCGGGCCAACGATCGCGACGCCCGCGCCCTCGCGGATCAACCGGCCGGCTTCACCGTCGCGCTGCAGCCGCCGCAATTCGTTTGTAATCCCAGTGAGCGACGATCGCAGCTGCGCGCGATCGGGATCGGAAACTTCGTCCGGAAAATCAATTGCGGCCGCAAGCTCTTCCAAAATCTTCGCAAGACGCGCGCGCAAAGATCGCACCTCACGCGCGATCCCGCCGCCCAAATTGGCCGCGGCCGCGCGCGCCGCCGAACGCGATTCTGCGGCTATGAGATCGGCGATTGCCGATGCTTCCTGCACGTCCATCTTGCCATTGAGCAGCGCGCGCCGGCTGAATTCGCCCGCGTTTGCATAGCGCGCACCGCACGCCAGCAGCGCGCGCATGACTTCTCGCGCCACTACGGGCGACCCATGGATCTGCAGCTCGAGCGTATCTTCGCCCGTATAGCTGCGCGGAGCGTTTGCAAGGATCGCAATGCCGCGATCGATCGCGGCGCCGTTTTCGTCCACGACGGTGCCGTATGTCGCCATGCGCGGCTGCAAGTCGCCGGGCGCTCGAAAAAGGCGCGCCGCTAACGCGCGCACCTTCGGACCGCTAACCCGCACAATCGCGATCGCGCCGGCCCCTGGCGGCGTCGCAATTGCGCAAATGGTGTCGGAGCTTATTTCGGAAATATGACGACGCGGCGCTCGGGTTCGACGCCTTCGGACTCCGTGCGCACGAAAGTGTTCTCGGCAAGCGCGATATGCACGATCTTGCGTTCCGAGGGCAGCATGGGTTCGAGCTTTTGCGGAGTTTTTTCGCGGATGCAGCGCTCGAGCGTCATCAGCGCGAGGTTTTTCAGCTGGTCGGCGCGGCGTGCGCGATACCCTTCGGCATCAATCGTGTAGTATCGCCGGTTCGTTTTCACGCCCGCGTTCAGAATGTTGTTGAAGACCAAGTTCAAAGCCTCGAGCGTATTGCCGTGACGTCCGATCAGCATCGCGAGATCGGGGCCGGTCACTTCAAAATACTCGCCTTCAGGCCGCGCGAGATACTCGATCTCGGCGTGCGGCACGCCCATCTTTCCTAGGATCTCTTCGAGCAGATCGTGCGCCGGCTTCGCTTCATCGGGCATGACGGCTTTCGTGCGCTTGCGCGGGGCGGCAGAGGTGCGGCGTCCGTTGGGCGGGCGACGTCCGCGACTATCGCGGTCGCGGATCGCGGATGGCTGCTGATCTTCGGGCTCGATGTCGTCTTCGAACATGACTATCTTCTTGCGCCTCTCTTTTTCTTTTTGTTTCTGCGCGAGCCGCCGCGCTGCTGCTGTTTTCCGACTTCACCGTTGGGATTCGGCAGCGCTTTGCTTTGCGCATCCGCCGGCAAGTCCGTGAGGGCATGAAAGTCGTCCAGCGCCGAGAGCGGCTGATGATATTTCCCTAACAGATAAAACTGCTGGCCCATCGTGAACAAGTTATAGGAAAACCAGTAAAGCACCATCGCCGACGGCCAATTGTAGCGCAGGCCCAAAAAGCCGAGCATCAGCGGCGAAAAGATCGCCATCAGCTTTTGCGTTTGCGCCTGCTGCGGATCGGCCGAAGGCATCGTCGCGTAGCGCGAGTAGAAATACATCGATATCGCGTAGAGCAGCAGCAAGATAATATCGGCCGCGGCAAGGTTCGGCGCCAGGATATACGCCTGCCATAAAACCGGCGCAACGTGCTGCGTGAACGGCGCTCCGATCCACAGCCAGTGTTCGTTCTTGTAGAGATCTTTGTGCGCCCACACCGCGTAGTACACGCTGATGATGATCGGGTACTGAACGAGCATCGGCCAACAACCCGCGAGCGGGTTGGCGCCGTGCTTTTTGTACAGCTCCATCGTCTCTTTTTGGTAGCGCTGCGGATCGCTCTTACCGAATTTTACTTGCAGCGCTTTCATTTGCGGCGCGAGCTTCTGCATCTTGATCATCGACATGAACTGCTTGGTGTTCAGCGGCCAAGAGATCAACTTGAAGCCTAGCGCGAAGATCACCAAACTCCATCCGCGGCTGTGCACGACCGAGTTGATCGCGTTGAGGATCGCGGTGATGCCTTTGACGATCGGGTCGAGGAACGCTGAAAACGGGTTCGTTGCAAATGCTAAAATGAAATGCACGATCTAGCTCTCCGCCACCGGATCGAATCCGCCGGGATGCCACGGGTGACAGCGCGCCAGCCGGCTTGCGGCCATCGCGCCTCCGCGAATCACACCGTGCTTTTCAAATGCTTGGGCCGCGTACTCCGAACAGCTCGGATAGAAGCGGCACGCCGGCGGAAGAAGCGGGGAAATCACAACCTTATAAACGCGCAGCGCGGCAACGGCGATCCGGCGCACTACGCCATCGCTCGTGCGAGTTCGGAGCGCAGCTCCCCGTACGTGGCGGCGGCCGTCGAAGGGCGCGCGACGACCAAAATCCGTACTTGCGGATCGGCGGGGACGAGTTCGTGCATGGCAGCCGCGATGCGGCGTTTCACTTTATTGCGAATAACTGCTTTGCCGACCGCGGTCGAAACCGTAATGCCCACGAGCGGGCGTTCGCCCTTCGGGGCGCCTTCGCCGCGGTAAATCGTAAAATTCGGGGTAGCCGTCCGCCGCCCGCGCTGCCGCAGGCGGGCGAAATCCGCTTGACGGCGCAGGCTGGCAAAGCGTCGCATCAGACGCTCAGGCGCTTGCGGCCCTTCCTCCGGCGCGCGGCGATGACGCGGCGGCCGTTTTTGGTGGACATGCGCTCGCGAAAGCCGTGGACGCGCTTGCGCCGGCGGTTATGCGGTTGGTAGGTCCGCTTCATGTATGGATCTACTCCTGGGAGCGTGCCGCGGATGCACCCGCCGGCACAGCCACCTAGTATAGGACCAGCGTGGCCGCAGCGTCAAGCAAAGTTTGCGAAATGGCCGCTGTCCACACGTGTGGAGAAGGCTGTGGAAAGTGCCTCGCTGACGCTTGCTTTAGTTGGGTCCAAAATCCCGATAGGACGGGGCTTTTTTCGCATGTCAAGAGCTCGCGCCGTGCGGTGGAATAGGTGTGTTCTAGCCCGGAAAATCGATGGTTCTACACCTGTGGATAAGTGGATAAGAATCTCTTAATTTACCGCAGGATACGCCCACACTAGCGCCAACCTGTGCGCCTCCACGAAGGGACCACGCGCACGACTTTTGTCGACGGCGGGTTCTGGAACTAGAACGACGACGGGACGGATATAGGATGGCGCTTGCGGCTGGAAACACCGATATTTCCAATGAACTCTGGCAATCCGCACTCACAGCGCTAGAACGAAAATTCTCCAAACCGATCTACGAGATGTGGATCAAGCCGCTGCGGCTGGTTTCCTTGAACGGAAACGAGCTGCTGCTGGCGGTCCAGAATAATTTCGCCCGCGACTGGGTCGAAAATCGCCTGAAGGCGCAGATCATCGAAGCGCTTTCGGAGACGTTCGGAACCGCCTTCGAAATGCAGTTCGTGGTGGTCGAGCAGCCCGGCGAAGCGCCTCCCGCCGAAGGGGGCGCCGCGGTTCCGGCCGGCAGCGCACGCCTTCAGACCGAGTTCAGGCCGGGGAATCTGAACTCGCGTTACACGTTCGAAGAATTCGTCATCGGAAATTCCAACCGGTTCGCGCACGCAGCCGCGCAAGCGGTTGCCGCCGCGCCGGCGCGCGCATACAACCCGCTGTTTTTATACGGCGGCGTCGGATTGGGCAAGACGCATTTGATGCACGCGATCGGCCATCGCGTTTTGCAGGACATCCCCGACGCCAACGTCGTGTACGTTTCAAGCGAAAAGTTCACCAACGAATTCATCATCGCGGTGCAAAACAACAAGACGCTCGAGTTTCGCAACAAGTACCGCTTGGTGGACGTGCTGTTGATCGACGACATTCAGTTCCTGGAAGGTAAGGAAGGAACGCAAGAAGAGTTCTTTCACACCTTCAACGCGCTGCACGAATCGGGCCGCCAGCTCGTCATCTCGAGCGACCGTCCGCCCAAGGAAATTCAGACGCTCGAGAACCGCTTGCGTTCGCGTTTCGAATGGGGATTGCTCACCGACATTCAGCCGCCTGACTTGGAAACGCGCGAAGCCATTCTGCGCAAGAAGGCGGAGTCTGAGAAGATTCCGGTGCCCGACGAGGTGACGTCCTATATCGCGAAAATCATCCCCTCGAATATTCGCGAACTCGAAGGTGCGCTGATTCGCGTGGTGGCTTTCTCATCGTTAACCAAATCGACGATAACCGTCGACCTGGCAGCTGAAGTGCTCAAGAACGCGGTCGCGCAGATGCCGTTGCGGCGCGTCACGATCGATACGATCAAGGACAAGATCGCCAAAGCGCACGGCCTGACGATTAAGGAAATGGACAATCACCGGCGCGACCAGCGCGTGGCCGGGCCGCGTCAGATTGCCATGTTCGTCTGCACGGAGCTCACCGATTGCTCCCTGCCGCACATCGCGCGCGAGTTCAACAAGAAAGATCACACCACGGTCATGTATGCGCGAGACAAGGTCAAGGATCAGATGCAGCGCGACGAGGCGTACCGGAACAAGATCCGCTCGCTCTTGGCGCTATGTCAAACGGACTAGCGTTTCTACATCTAATACACGTAATACACGCTTGTAGTCACAGGGCGGCCCCAAACGCGTGGATAACTGCCCGGGGACGGCAGACGGTGTAAATGTGTAGGAAGTCCCCAAGGTCTTGCACAGGTTATGCGGGGCACAAACCCGCATCGGAGCAAGCGGATCGGCGGTTCTTCGCAGAATGCACCGCCTTACTACTAGTACGATTAAGTCTTTTTAATAATAAGAGCCAACGGCAACAACAATGAGTGTGGAATGAAGTTCACCTGTAACACAAAAGACATCTCGGGCGCAGTCGGCGCAGCCAGCAAGGTCGTCAACGCGCATACGACCGTTCCGATCCTGTCCAACGTGCTGCTCAGTGCAGACGGCGGCAAGATCTCCGTCCGGGCGACCGACCTGGAAGTAACGCTCGAACACGCTTTCCCGGCCGAGATCAGCGAATCGGGCAGCGTCACCGTGCCGGCCAAACTGTTCAGCAGCTACTTGGGCAATCTGCAGGCCGGGCTCATGGAATTAACGGGAACGCCCACCCGCGCCAGCGTTAAGTACGAGCGTAGCAGTTACGATTTCCACGCGCTGCCGGCGGAAGAATATCCGCCGCTTCCCAGTGCGCAAAAAGGACAGAACTTCCGCATATCGGCCAAACGTTTTCGCGACGGCGTCAATGCCACGATATTCGCGGCATCGAGCGAAGAAGCGCGCGGTGCCGTGTTGATGGGCACACTGCTCGAAATCGAAGGCGAATCGCTGACCATGGTCGCGACCGATGGCTATCGGCTTGCGAAGTTTCAAACCACGCTCGAGAGCGGGATCTCGGGCGGCGAAAAATACATCGTGCCCTCCCGAGCGCTGACCGAAGCCGCGCGCAATCTGGGTGGCGCGGAATTCGTCGACGTTACGGCTCTGGGCGCGCAGAGCAATCAGCTCATGTTCGCAGCAGGCGACGCGTCGATTATCGTGCGACTGGTGGACGGGCAGTATCCGAATTACGGACAAGTCATTCCGGCAAAATTCGACCGTTCGATGACGGTCAGTACGCCGAGCTTGATCGCCGCGTTGCGCCGCGCCGAATTGGTTGCGGGCGATCGCGCGAGCATGGTAAAGTTGGCGGTTTCAAATCAAACGCTGATCGTTACGGCTAGTTCCGATGTCTCCGGCAACGCCTACGAAGAACTCGAAGTCGAGCAGCAAGGCGAAGACTTGACGATCGCGTTCAACGCGCGGTATCTGGTCGAAATTCTGAATCATATCGACAGCGCGCAAACCGTCATGGAGTTCTTGGGGCCGCTTTCGCCGGCGGCGATCAAACTGGTCGAGCCGACGGAGGGTGCGCAGCAACTGTACGTGTTGATGCCGCTGCGGCAATGATGCGCGCGCGCGGTCGCATCGCGGCGCTGGCGCTTGCCATCGGCATGCTAGCGGGTTGCACCGGCGGCGACAACAGTGCTACGCCGGTTGCGCCGAGCTCTGCGCCCGCGCCCGGGCCGCTGATCCAGCACGTCGTTGTGGTGATGCAAGAAAACCGCACGTTCGACGGCCTCTTCCAAGGCTATCCGGGTGCGAATACACAGAGCTTCGGATTCGATTCCCACGGCGTCAAACAAACGTTGCAGCCGATCAGTCTGGCGTATAAGACTGACATCAACCACTTGCGGGTCCAGTTTTTGGCCAATTACGACGGCGGAAAAATGGATGGGTTCGATAAGGAGATCTTCACGTTTTGCGGCGTTATTTTTTCCGGCTGCACCTGTCCGTCGAACGATCAGCTGAACGATCCGTCATGCTGGGTCTATGGAACGCACTTCCCGCCCGGATCGACCACTCCGTTGGCTTACGCGTATGTTCCGCGAACCGAAGCCCAGCCGTTTTGGGACATGGCCGCGCAGTATGCGATTGGCGATAATTTTTTCCCATCGAACAACGGGCCGAGTTACGTTTCGCACCAGTACATGATTGCCGGCGAGTCCGGCCACGTGGCCGAGATCCCGAGCGATTTCAATCAAACGTGGGGATGCGACGCGCCCGCTGCAACGACGACGGCGGTCTTGCAGCTCGTGAACCCTCCGCCGGCTTACTTTCCCTTCCCGCAGCAGTTCGGCTTGGAGCTGCCCGGCCCGTTCCCGTGCTTTTCATACAGCACGATCGCGACGCAGCTCGACAACAAAGGCATATCGTGGGGATTTTACTCGCCCACGATCGGCTTAAATCTGGGAGACATCTGGTCCGCGTTCGACGTCATCTATCCCATCCGGTTCGGCGCCGACTGGGTGCGCAACGTCAAATCTCCGGAGAGCTCGTTTTTTACGGATATCCAAAACGGCAATCTCCCACAAGTCTCGTGGGTGATGCCGTCGTTCTTGAATTCCGATCACGCCGGCTCGTTGAGCACAACGGGTCCGCAGTGGGTCGCGAACATCGTTAACGCTATCGGCAAGAGCAAGTATTGGAACAACACGGCGATCATCATCATGTACGACGACTGGGGCGGCTGGTACGATCACGTCGTGCCGCCGCAGTACGCTGACCCGCGCACCGGCGCGTATGAGGGCTTGGGGATTCGCACGCCGCTGATCGTCGTGTCGCCGTATTCCAAACACAACTACGTGTCCCACGCTCAGCACGAAGTCGCAAGCAGTCTGCACTTCATCGAAAAGATCTTCGGGCTTTCGACGATTCAAGCGTACACAGCGGACAACCGCGCCGACGCGCTCGACGACATGTTCGATTTCACACAGTCCCCGTCGGTGTTTAAACCGATCGCAACGACGCTGACCGTGACCGCGATCATGAATCAAAAAGCCCCGACGAAGCCCGCCGACTATTAGGCTGGACTCGCTGACGCTCTCGAACGTGCGCAACTACGCGCACCTCGAGCTGCATCCCGCGCCCGGATTGAACGTCTTCGTCGGCAGTAACGCGCAAGGCAAGAGCAATCTGCTCGAAGCGATCTCGCTACTCGGTACCGGAAAGTCGTTCCGCACCAGCCGTGAGCGCGATTTGATTCGCGACGGTTTCGAACTGGCCACGATTTCGGGCGAAGCGCAGGTGCGCGCCGGCGCGATCCGGCTGGGCTGCACGCTGACGGCTACGCCGCGCGGTTCTCGCAAACTCTACACGGTGAACGGCCGCAGCGTGCGTTATGCCAAGTTCCTCGGCAGCCTGCGCGTCGTGAGCTTCGTGCCGGCCGACTTGCATCTCGTAGACGGGCCGCCGTCGGTGCGGCGCTCGTTCTTGAACGGCGCGCTGGCGCAAGAACAAAAATCGTATTACCGCGATTTGGCCCGTTATCAGAAAGCGCTTTCGCAAAAAGCGGCCTTGCTGCGCGCGCCGGCGGCGGCGGATCCCGAACTGCTGAAGATCTACGACGAAACGCTCGTGACCGCGGGAACGGCCCTGATGATCGCGCGCAATCATTTCATCCGCGCGCTGGGCGTGGCGGCCGCGAAGGCGCACGCGCGCTGGAGCGAGCACGAACGTTTAGAGTTGAGTTACCAGCCGAACGTGCCGTTCGAAGCCGAAACGGAAGATTCGATCGCCTCGAGCTTCGAGCAGCGTTTGGTCCTTGGCGCCGAGCAAGAACGTTTGCGCGGAATGGCGCTGTTCGGCCCCCACCGCGACGATATCGGCCTGAATCTCGATGGCCGATCGCTGGCGGCTTTCGGCTCGCAGGGGCAGCAGCGGACGGCGGTACTTGCGGTCAAGGTTGCCGAATATGCGGTCATGCACGAACGCTCGGGTGAGGCCCCGCTTTTACTCTTGGACGACGTTCTTTCGGAGCTCGACGCGCAGCGGGCGCGCGCATTTCTGGACGGCGTCGGCGGATTCGAGCAAGCATTCATCACGGCGACACAGTTGCCCGATTCGCTGCCGGCGGGCACACTCTACACCATCAAGGACGCACGCGTGGAGGCGAGTTCGATCTGATGCAGCCGCTGCGATCGATCCTCTCGGCTTGGCAGCCTGCAGCCGCAATTGAAGACGATCCTTTGTCGCACTTGCGCGCACAGTGGGCAACGATCGTAGGTGAGGATATCGCCGCGAATTCACGGCCTGCGGAGTTGATCCGCGGATCGTTACTGGTCGTCACGCGTTCGAGCGCGTGGAGCCAGCAGCTGTCGTTTTTGAGCGAACAGATCGTCGAAGCGGTGCGCGCCGCTACCGGCGCTACGCTCGAAGGCGTGCGTTTTCGAGTTGGGCGCATAAACAGCCGCGGTCGCGCCGCCGCGGGGCGCAAGCCGCTCGCGCGCAAAAACCGAGACCGCCATGCGGAATCGGCAACGCTCGAATCGGCCGTCGCGCTATTTCGCGAAGACGTCGCAAGCGCGCAGCGGGCCAAAGCGAGCGCGGGCTGGAAAGAGTGCAACCGTTGCGGCATTCGGATCGTTCCAGATACTGGGTCGTTTTGCGCGCCGTGCACCAACGTGCGCAGCGCCGAACGCTCGGCCACCATCGCACGCTTGCTTTTCGAAGTTCCCTGTTTGGGTTACTCGGGGATTGCCGAACACATCGAAAGTTTAACGCGGCACGAATACGAAAGCGTCCGTGGAAAATTGCTGGCTCGCTGGTGGGACTCGCTCACGCAGCTGCGGCGGTCCGGGCGAAAACGCGTCAGCCGTCGCGAACGAGACGTCGCGAGTTCGTACGTGCTGCTGAAGACCGAGCTTGATCCTGAGCGTATTGCGCCGGCGGTCGTGCGCGATCTGCTGGGCGACGACTTGTACGCTATTTTTTATGGAAACGAAAGCGCCTAACTCTTAAATGAACGAATACGGCAGCGAACAGATCGAGGTTCTCAAAGGCCTCGAGGCGGTTCGCAAACGCCCGGGCATGTACATCGGCAACACCGCGGAGCGCGGTCTGCATCAGCTCGTCTACGAGGCGGTCGACAACGCGGTCGACGAAGCGCTGGCCGGGTTCGCAAAAAATATAACCGTCACCCTCTATAAGGACGGATCGTGCTCGGTCGAAGACGACGGCCGCGGCATTCCGATCGATATGCACGCCGACGAGAAGATGCCGGCCGTCGAGGTCGTCATGACGATGCTGCATGCCGGCGGCAAGTTCGGCAAAGGCGGTTACAAAGTCGCCGGCGGGTTGCACGGCGTCGGTATCTCGGTCGTCAACGCGCTTTCGGAAGAAATGATCACGCGCGTCAAGCGTGAGGGCAAAACGTGGGAAATGCGCTTCAAGCGCGGCCTTACCACGCAGAAGCTGAAGAAGCTCGGGCCGGCCGAAGGCACGGGCACCTATCAATGGTTCAAGCCGGACCGCGAGATGTTCGAGGTCACCGAGTTTCACTGGGACGTGCTGGCAAAACGGCTGCGCGAGCTTGCTTTCTTGAACCGCGAAGTCGCGATCACGCTGCGCGACGAGCGCCCCGAAACTTTGCGCGAGCGTACCTTCAAATTCGACGGCGGAATCGTTTCGTTCGTCCAGTGGCTCAACGAGAAGAAAGATCCGCTGCATCCGATCATCTCGACGCATCACGAGCGCGACGGCGTAGACGTCGAGGTCGCGATGCAATGGACCGACACGTATACCGAGTTGATCTATTCTTACGCGAACAACATCAACACGATCGAAGGCGGCATGCACTTGACGGGCTTCCGCACGGCGATCAGCAATGCGGTCAACAGCTACGCGAAAAAGCGCGGCGCGCTCAAAGAGTCGGAGAGCTCGCTCTCCACCGACGACGTGATGGAAGGCCTCACGGCTGTCGTTTCGGTGAAGCTGCAAGACCCGCAGTTCGAAGGACAGACGAAAACGAAACTCGGCAACGCCAAAGTTCGCAACATCGTGTATGCCCTCGTGAACGAGCGCCTAGATTTCTTCTTCGAAGAGAATCCCAAGATGGCGCGCATCATCTTAGACAAGTGCATGCAGGCGCAGCGCGCGCGTGAGGCTGCGAAGAAAGCTCGCGATCTGTCGCGCCGCAAAAACGCGCTCGAAGGTTCGGGCCTGCCCGGCAAGCTCGTCGATTGCAAGAATACGAATCCGGCGGAAAGCGAACTCTTCTTGGTAGAAGGCGATTCCGCGGGCGGCACCGCTAAAGGCGGGCGCGATCCGAACAGTCAGGCGATCCTCCCGCTGCGCGGCAAGATCATCAACGTTGAAAAAGCGCGTCTGGACAAAGTGCTATCGAACGAAGAGATCCGCACGATGATCACGGCGCTCGGCACCGGCTTCGGCGACGAGTTCGATCTGGGAAAGCTTCGCTATCACAAGATCATCATCATGACCGACGC
>PLLF01000101.1 GCA_003140855.1 Vulcanimicrobiota bacterium | reverse complement strand
GAAGGACGCCTGAGCAGTGCGCCACAGGCGCACCTAGTCGAAGGCCGAAGCGCGCTCACTATGACCCGCTTCTCGCAAATCCGGCACGTGGAATCGACCGGCAGCACCAACGACGACGTCGCGGCGATGCTAGGCGAGTATGAAGCGCGCGGGCTGACGCTGGTTGCGGATTATCAAACGCATGGCGCGGGCCGGAAAGGCCGGGCATGGATCGCGCCACCGGGCAGCGCGCTGTTGTTTACGACCGCGCTTCCTGACCCGATTGCGTCGCGCGATCTTTGGGTCGTGCCGTTTTGGATCGGACTGGCAGTGCATAAAGCGCTTGCAGATTTCGGCGTGGCGGCGCAGCTCCAGTGGCCCAACGACGTGCTCTTAAACGGATCCAAGCTTGCGGGCATTTTGTGCGTTTCTCGCGTCGCGCGAGATGAAGCGTGGGTCGCGTGCGGGGTCGGAATCAATGTGCGCCGTCCCACGCAACCGGATGCCTTGTGGGATATCGTACCGCCGCCCGCATTTGTTTCCGACGTGCGTGAGAGAGATCGCGACGAACTGCTCTCTGCGATCCTGCGTCGCGCCGACGCTTCTTATGAAACGCTGCAGTCTCCGGAAACGATCGCGCGCGCGTGGGAAATTGCGGCACTCATTCCCGGCGCGCATTACCGCTTGCTGCTCGATGGATCGAATCAGCCGTTCGGAGCGACCGCGCTCGCGTTAGGAAAGACCGGTGAACTTGAAATTGAGTCGGGGGGAAAGCAACGCGCTATCGCAATGGCCGACGCCCGCGTGTTGCGCTAAGCGCTAACTTCGCGCGCGGCTGCGTTTTTCGCAGACCTCGCAAAAGTGCGGCATCTTGTTATCCGTCTCGAAAATCGAATTCGAATAGTGCATCGCGCAGCGCGCGTTGTAGCAATGTTTTAAGCCGAGCGCGTGTCCGAGCTCGTGAACGCATTCTTTCAGCGTGCGCTGGAAGAGCGCGTTCTCGTCCGCGTCTTCGCCGTAAAATTCATTGCGCAGACGGTGAATAGAAACGGCGGCGACGCGGCGCTGCTCGTCGGCATCGCCAAAGACGAAGCGCTGAGAAGTCTTGTACAGATCGAAATCGGTGATGCCCATCAGCAGGCTCCCGTTACCGTACTCGCGCAGCAGTTTGGTCGTCAGAGTCGGCAGAAAGAGCTGGCGGCGCGCGCTGTTGAGGCAGCTGCGCGAGAGGGAGAGCGATCTTTCCACGACGACGTCGTATAAAAAGCGCTCCGCCAAACATAATCCCAGGCGGGAGAGAAACGCGGGGTCGATCCCGTTGACGGGAACGATTCGCAATTGCATCTCCATCTCTGGGGCGGTTTCTTTCGACGTCTCCGCGAAAACGCCCGCCATGATCGTCGGCATCGGCACCGACCTGGCCGAGGTTGCGCGCTACCGCTTCGACGAGGCCGAGCTCGCGTGGTTCGCGCGCAAAATCTATACGGACGAAGAGATGGCGTATGCGCTGCGCAAGCGCGAGCCGGCTCAGCGGCTCGCCGGATTTTTCGCTGCGAAAGAAGCTACCCGCAAGGCCTTCGGTCACGCGATCCCGTGGCGCAGCGTGGGCGTCACGCACGAGCGCAGCGGGAAGCCCACGATTCGCCTTTTTGGAAAAGCCGCCGGACTGATAGAGCGCCGCGGCGTTACCGCAATTCATCTGACGATCACGCATACCGACGACATCGCCGCGGCAACCGTGATTCTCGAGGGACGGTAATGCGCGTTCTTACGCCGGAGCAAATGCGATCGGTCGACGCCGCCTCACTCGCAGAACTGGACGACGTCGCACTGATGCGCGCTGCCGGGCAGCGGATCGCGGAAGTCGCCGAACGCTACGCGCGCGGCAAGCGGATCGTGGCCTTTGCAGGCAGCGGCAACAACGGCGGCGATGCATTCGCGGCGCTCGCAGTTTTGCCGGCGCGCTACAAGCGTTTCGTGTATGCGGACGTTGCGGAAAAACCGTCGGTGGCGCGGCGCGACTCCGAGAAACGCGCCGCGAAGGCCGGCGTTGCCGTGCGCGCCTTTCCGAAAACGCGCGAAGAGGCGCGCAAGGCCCTCGAGGGTTGTGAACTCGCGCTCGATGGATTGCTCGGAACGGGCGCGCGCCTTCCGGTTCCGCAAAAGTATGTCGATCCGATCGCAGCGCTCAATGAATGCGCTGCGCCGGTGCTGGCGATCGACGTGCCGAGCGGCATAGACGCGACGAACGGAGCCCTCGGCGAACCCGCGGTCGATGCCGATGCGACGATCACGTTAGGGGCACTGAAAATTGGTTTGCTGCTCGAGCCGGCACGATCGAACGTTGGCGAGCTTTGGTTGGGCGAGATCGGTTTGTCGCAAGCCGCGCTCAACAAAGAGCACGTCGAGTTCGCAGCGCTCGACGACGCCGAGTTTTTGGCGCTGCTCCCACGCCGCGCCCAGGACTCAGATAAACGTAAAGCCGGCGCGCCGCTGATCGTCGCGGGCTCGGAGCAATTCCCCGGCGCGGCGGTCCTGTGCGCCCTCGGCGCGGCGCGCGCCGGCGCGGGCTACGTAACGGTGGCGGCACCGCAGGCGGCGCTCCCGGCGCTGCGCATGCATCTCGTCGAGCAAGTCGTCGTCGAGATGACGAGCGCTGAAGATCTGCTGGACGTCGCCAAGCGCTGTTCGTCCGCCGGCATCGGGCCGGGACTGGGTCTGGACGATCGAACCGGTGAGGTAATCCGCGAATTCGTGCAGCGCTGCGAATTACCGATCGTTGCCGACGCGAGCGCGCTCTTCCATTTTGCGAAGAACCTCGAAATGCTCCGCGGAAAACGCATCGCGCTGACGCCGCACGAAGGCGAATTTGCGCGCCTTTCCGGCCAAGGCACGATTAAAAGCGGCGAGCGGATCGCGCGGCTGCGCGAATTCGTCGATCGCATCGGCGTTACGACGCTGCTCAAAGGCGATGCCACGCTAATCTACGACGGCAAACTCATGCACGTCAATACGACGGGCACGCCGTTGCTGGCAACCGCGGGAACCGGCGACGTACTCACCGGGATGATCGCCACGCTTCTTTCGCAAGGGCTCGATCCGGTCGACGCAGCGCGCGCAGGCGCGTACTGGCATGGACTGGCCGCAAAAAAAGCGGGCGCGCAACGTCCGGTCGGCGTGATTGCGCGCGATGTTGCGGATGCACTGGGCAGCGCTATTCCGAGCGAACCGGCGGCTAGCGAGTTAGTGCGAGTGTTCTAGGGTGCGTCCCCTCGACACGCGCGTCTACGACGCGCAACTCGGGGTCCTTCGATAAACTCAGGATGACAATAGTTTTCGCAAACCCTTTTCGTCGAGAATCGTAACGCCCAAACTTTGGGCCTTGTCGTACTTGCTTCCGGGCTCGCCGCCGGCCACAACGTAATCGGTTTTCTTACTCACGGATCCCGTGACTTTGCCGCCCGCTTCCGTTATAAGCGCGGCGGCTTCGTCGCGCGTAAGGTTCGCCAGCGTGCCGGTGAGGACGAACGTCTTGCCCGCAAGCTTGCCGGCGGCGGCGCGCGCACGTTTGGGCGCAGTCATCGACACGCCGCGTTTTCGCAGCCGCTCGATCATCGCGCCGTTGGCGCGCTGTTGAAAGAATAGCGAGACGCTGCTCGCGACCTCGGGCCCGATGCCCTCGCAGCGCTGCAGCTCCTCGGCGCTTGCAGCTGCGATGTCGCCGATCGATCCAAAGTCGGCCGCAAGTATTTGCGCGGTCTGGGTGCCCACGAAACGAATGCCGAGCCCGGTCATCACCCGCGCGAGCCCGCGGGATTTGGAACTTTCGATGTTGCGGATCAGGTTGGCGATCGTCTTTTCGCCCGTGCGCGGCACCGCAGACAATTTTTTCTCATCCAACGCGTAAATGTCGGATATCTCGCGGACCAGCCCGAGCTCGGTCAGCTGCGCGGCCATCACGTCGCCGATTCCCTCGATATCCATCGCGCCGCGCGAACAAAAATGGCGCACGCGCTCGAGCACTTGCGCCGGGCACGCGGCGTTGGTGCAGCGCGACATCGCTTCGCCCTCAGGATGATCGACGTCGGATCCGCAGACCGGGCAGCGATCGGGCATAACAAAGCGGCGCGGATTGCCTTTGCGCTCGCTCAGAATTGGGCCAACCACGCGCGGAATCACGTCGCCGGCGCGCGTGACAAGCACGGTATCACCGACGCGAATGTCGTTGCTCCGGATGTATTCGGCGTTATGCAGCGTCGCGTTGCGCACCGTCACGCCGCCGATTTGCACCGGCTCCAGCACCGCGTTGGGATTGAGCGTTCCCGTGCGCCCGACGGTAATGACGATATCGAGCAGTTTCGTGCGCGCTTCGCGCGGCTTGAACTTGTATGCGATTGCCCAACGCGGATCGCGGCCTGCCGCGCCGAGCTTTTCTTGCGCCTGCAGATCGTCAACCTTTACGACCACGCCGTCGATCTCGTAATCGAGTTCGTCCCGTTTACTCTCCCACTGCTCGCAGTATGCGATCACATCGTCGACCGACTTGCAATGCGCGATATTCGGATTGACGGCGAGTCCGAGATCTTTCAAGTATTGCAGCGCTTCCCACTGCGTAGTCACCGTTATGTTGCGCATAACAACGTTGTACGCGAAAAATGAGAGTTTGCGTTCTGCCGTGAGGCGCGGATCCAACTGACGGACGCCGCCCGACGCAGCATTGCGCGGATTTGCGAAGGGCGGCAGGCCGGCTTGCTCGCGCGCGCGGTTGAGCGCTTCGAAGTCGCTCTTGCGCAAATACACTTCGCCGCGGACCTCGATATCGTCCGGAACGCTTTTCGCGGCACGCAATCGAAGGGGAATCGAAGAGACCGTGCGCAGATTCGGCGTGACGTCTTCGCCGACTTGCCCGTCACCGCGCGTCCCGCCGCGTTCGAATTTGCCGTTGCGATACCGCAGCGACGTCGCAAGCCCGTCGATCTTTAATTCGACGACGTACGAATGCTCTTTGTCCGCCAATTTGCGCACGCGCTCGTCGAACGCGCGCAAGTCGTGCGAGCTCGTGGCGTTTGCCAAACTCAACATCGGAACGTGATGTTCGTAGGGCGCAAAGCGCTCGGCTGGAGCGGCTCCGACGCGTTGCGTCGGCGAGTCGGACGTTCGTATCTCGGGATAGCGATCCTCGAGATCCAACAGCTCGCGCAGCAATTCATCGTAGTCCGCATCGGAGAGCTGCGGATCTTCCAGCACGTAGTAGCGATGGTTGGCGTCTTCGATCTGCCGGCGCAGTTCGAGCGCGCGATCCTCAGGCCGTTTCGTGGTCATGGCGCGGCTAGCGCGGCGAACTGATTATTTGAATCGCGTACCCGTCCGGATCGCCGATCATGGCAAACCGTCCGAACGGTTCGTCATACGGATCCTGAAAAACAGGAACGCCTTTCTTCGCGCAATCGGCAACGAACGTGTCCACGTTGCCGACTGCAAAACCCAACTGCAGCGAACCGGGCCGCACCGCTAGCAATTCCGTCTTCGGATGAAGGCCGAGAATGGCGCCGCCTCCCAAATCGAAATCGACCCAGTCGGGGATGCTGTCGGTCTTTAGCTTGAGCCCGAGAACGTCGCGATAGAAATTGCGCGAGCGTTCCAAGTTTGCGCAGACGAGCATCGCGAGCGTGAATTGCGCCATCCGGGTTAGGCTTCGACGGGTACCCGCTCACCCTTCGCCAGGTCGTCGAGGGCGCGCATATTTTCGCGCTCGAGCGCTTCAATCGCGCTCGGAGCGGGACGGCGGTGCCCCACCGCGCGCTGATCTTTCAGCACCGGGAGCAGATACTGGCCGGTGTAAGAGCGCTTGTCCTTGCCAACCGCTTCGGGCGTTCCGACCGCAACCACGGTGCCGCCGCGATCGCCACCCTCGGGGCCGAGATCGATGATGTAATCGGCAGTCTTGATGACGTCGAGATTGTGCTCGATCACCAGCACCGTGTTCCCCCGGTCGACGAGCCGGTGCAGCACCTCGAGCAACACGCGAACGTCCTCGAAGTGCAGACCCGTGGTCGGCTCGTCGAGGANNTGCTCGATCACCAGCACCGTGTTTCCCGTTTGTACCAAACGGTCCAAGACTTCGAGCAGCTTGTGAATGTCGGCGAAATGCAAACCTGTGGTCGGTTCGTCGAGCACGTAAAACGTGCGCCCCGTGGAGCGGCGCGCGAGCTCGGTCGCGAGTTTTACGCGCTGCGCTTCGCCGCCCGAAAGCGTCGTCGCAGGCTGTCCCATTTTTATGTAGCCGAGCCCGACGTCGCAGATGGTGTGCAGCTTGTTGTGAATGCGCGGAATTGCCGAAAAGAATTCCGACGCTTCGTCCACGCGCATCTCCAGCACGTCGCTGATGTTCTTTCCTTTATATTTGATCTCAAGCGTCTGTGCGTTGTAGCGCTTGCCTTTGCAGACTTCGCACGGCACGTAGACGTCGGGCAGAAAGTGCATCTCGATCTTGATGATCCCGTCGCCCTCGCAGGCTTCGCACCGGCCCCCGCGCACGTTGAAAGAGAATCGGCCCGGCAGGTAGCCGCGCATCTTCGACTCCGGCACCATCGAAAAAAGCTCGCGCACCAAATCGAACGTTCCGGTGTAGGTCGCGGGATTGCTGCGCGGCGTGCGCCCGATCGGCGATTGGTCGATGACGACGAGTTTGTCGAGCACCTCGGCGCCGCGAACGCTGCCGTACGTTCCGGCCGCGGGCTGATGGTGCAGATGCTGATTGAGCGCTTTGACGACCACGTCGTTCACGAGCGTAGATTTGCCGCTGCCGCTGACGCCGGTGATGCAGGCAAAAACACCGACCGGCAAATCGACGTCGATGCCGAGCAGATTGTTGGCCTTGGCTTTGCGGACTTGCAGCCACGACCGCGGCTCGCGCCGTTGCTTGGGAATCGGAATGAATTTGCGTCCGGAAATATATGCTCCGGTCTCCGACTCCGGATTGGCGATAACGTCTTCGAGCGTTCCCGCGCTCAGGATGTGTCCGCCCTCAGCGCCGGCGCCGGGACCGATGTCGACGACGACGTCGGCGTTGCGGATCGTATCCTCGTCGTGTTCGACGATGATCAGCGTGTTGCCGAGATCGCGCAATGTTTTTAGCGTCGCCAGCAGCCTGTCGTTGTCGCGCTGATGCAAACCGATCGACGGCTCGTCCAAAATATAGAGCACGCCGACCAGCGAGCTGCCGATCTGCGTTGCGAGCCGGATCCGCTGCGATTCGCCGCCCGAAAGCGTGGTTGCCGACCGCGCGAGTGTCAGGTAGGTCAACCCGACATTCGTTAGAAAGCCGAGCCGCGCGCGGATCTCCTTGAGAACCTGATGCGCAATTTGCTCCTCGCGCTGGCTAGGTTTAAATTCGGCGAAGAATTTCTCGCACTGCTCGATCGAAAGGCGCGTAAGCCGGTCGATGTTGGAACCGCCGATCGTTACCGCCAGCGCCTCGGGTTTGAGCCGTGCCCCTTTGCACTGCGGGCAGATCGAGGCGGACATGTATTTCTCGATGTCTTCCTTGACGTAGTCGCTCGACGTCTCGCTGTATCGCCTCTCCAAGTTATTGACGACGCCTTCAAACGTGGCGCGGTATTCCCAGACCTTGCCCGCCTTCGATTCGAAGGCGAAGTCTTGTTCGCGATCCGTTCCATATAAGATCACGTCCACGACTTCATCCGGCATTTTCTCGATCGGCGTAGTCATTTTGACGCGGTAGCGCCGCAACACGCGCTCGAGCTGCTGCAGATAGTACGGATTCATCGACGGGAAGCGCCCGCTGCCGAGCGACTTGCTCCAGGGGACGATCGCGCCGCCTTCAATCGATTTGCTGCGATCCGGAATGACCAGCCACGGATCGATTTCGATCTTTTCGCCTAAGCCGGTGCAGCCCGTGCACGCGCCGTACGGAGAGTTGAACGAAAAGAGCCGCGGCGCAAGCTCTTCAAAAGATAGTCCGCAATAGACGCATGCGAACGCTTCGCTGTATGTCAGCTCGCGAGTGTTTTTAGCCTGTCCGGAGTTTGTCGAAGGGCCTTCCTCTACCAGCGCGGTCACGATGCCGGTGGAGAGCCGCACGGTCGTTTCTACCGAATCGGTCAGCCGCTTGCGGATGTCCGGCTTCATCACGAGGCGGTCGACGATCACTTCGATCGTGTGCTTGCGCTTCTTGTCCAGCACGATCTTCTCGCGCAGTTCGCGATTCTCCAAATCGATGCGCACGCGCGAGAAGCCCTCTTTGGCGATCTCCTCGAAGAGTTTCGCGTACTCGCCTTTGCGTCCGCGCACCAGCGGCGCCAGCAGCTGGATCTTCGAACCTTCCGGCAACTCCATAATGGAATCGACGATCTGTTCGCTGGTCTGCGAGCTGATCTCGCGCCCGCAACTGTAGCAATGCGGAATGCCGACGCGCGCGAACAGCAGGCGCAAGTAATCGTAGACTTCGGTGACGGTGCCGACGGTCGAGCGCGGATTGCGCGACGTGGACTTCTGATCGATCGAGATTGCCGGCGAAAGCCCCTCGATGTAATCGACGTCCGGCTTCTCCATCTGGCCAAGAAATTGGCGCGCGTACGACGAGAGCGACTCGACGTAGCGGCGCTGACCTTCGGCATAGATCGTATCGAAGGCAAGGGAAGATTTGCCGGACCCCGAGAGGCCGGTGATAACGATTAGGCGGTTTCGCGGGAGGGCGAGATCGATATTCTTGAGGTTATGCTCGCGCGCGCCCTTGATAACGATGGAGTCGAGACCGGGTGGCATGTTCGTTACTTCAACACGCCACCCGGATTATACGTTGCGAGAGTTTATTAGTAGGTCGCGGGCGGCCCGGCGCTCGGCGGCGTTGCTACCATGGCCGGAGCCTTGGAGAGCTTAATGTACTCGCCGACGATGACCAGCGTCGCGTATACCGCGACGATCTGTTGAATGACCATCGCGACGACGCGGCCCAGGAGCGGAATGTGGCTGAGAATCCCGCCAATCCATGCGCCGAGAAACGATACGACGCATAGCAGCACGAGCAGCAGCAGCGTCGTCAGGAAGTTTCGCATCGCGATGCGCGCGGAATCCCCCAGCGCTTCGGCTCCCGAATGGCCGCCCACGATCACGCTTGCGAACGTGTACATGAAGAACAGCACGAAGGCCAGCAGCGCCAACCCGAAGGTGAAGACCGAGAGGAGCCCCGCTACGACCGCCAGCACGATCAGCAAAACCACCGCGACCAAAATCGATCCTGCATCTTTGCGGAACGCTGCCGCCCCGTCGTCGAGAGAGGCGCGCCCCGTGCGCCAAGCGGCGCCGGCCATTCCGGTGGTGTAGGCCACGGTCAAAATCACCGCGACCAATCCGATCATGGCAGCAAGCAGCCCCGCCATCGCGAGCGCGCCCATGCCCGCGCCGGTCGCTCCCGCGGCCCCTAATCCGGCGCCGCCGATGATGCCGGCTCCCGCCAGGAAGAAGATGATGACGGCGGCCACGATGCCGATGACCAGGCCCGGGACGACCATGATCCAGTTGTTGGAGAGCAGCTCCCACGAGCGCCCAAAAGTATTGCCCAAACCTTCAGGAGATTGCATAAACTTAAAACCCCTCGCTTTCAGTTCAACAGGCGCTACTGCGCGGAGCCGGTCCTGAGCCAGGACGAAGGACGCGCCGCCCCTCGGCCTGCCAATAGCAATAACCGAGCGCCTACAAGTCTTTTCTCAGGAGGTAAGCCCCCACCTGGGCGATGGTGGCGACGGTGGCGTCCGGCGGGCGCGCCCCTCGGGGCAGCCGCTCGTCCCGCAGATTCACCCAGATCGTGAAGAGGCCGGCTTCCAGGGCGCCGGCGATGTCGCGGTCGTAGCGGTCCCCGACCATCGCCGTTGCGGCCGGGGTGCTGCCGAGCTTTTCGCACGCATGCGCGAAGAGCCGCGGGTCCGGTTTCACCATGCCGGTTTCGTCGGCCAGAAAGATCGCGTCGAAATGGTCGCCGAGCTGCAGCAGCGCGATCTTCTCGCGATGGGTTTCCGAAACGCCGTTGGTGACCAGGCCGAGCTTCTTGCCGGCAGCTCTTAGCCGCCCTAGCAGATCCAGCGCTCCGGGAAACAGCGCGAAATATTTCTTCCGATAGAGATTGTAGTTGGCGGCACTGCGTTCGGCTAACCGCGGGTCGTCCAACCCGACCGAGTTCAAGGCCGTGCCCCATAAGCGCAACCGCAACGACGTAAGTCGGGTCAGCAGCAGCCGTTGCACTTGATCGGCGGTCAAACTTTTCCAGAATCCGTCGGCTTCCGCTACATACGCGGCTTTGAGCGCGAGCGCATCGACGCCGTGCTCGGCGGCGACTTCGCGCGCCACTTCATCCGCCGCGCTCGTGAACGCGAGCGTGTCGTCGTGCAGCGTGTCGTCGAGATCGAAGAGCACGGCCTGCAGCTCACGCATTTCGAAAGCGCACACGGAACGATCGCAGTTCGAAAGCTTTCAGCTCGAACACCAACTCCTCGCCCTCAATTGCGACGGCTTTATCTACCGGCCGTTCGAGCGCGTCCACCGATTGCGCGGAAACCATACGCGCGCCGCAGCGCAGCCGCACGGAACGCGCCGCGCCATCGCATTCGCGGACTCGCACGATCGCACCGTCGCGATCTTCGGCGGGTTTGCACGCGGCAACGAGCACACTCTCTTCTTCGGTAGTAAACAAATGCACGCGGGGCTCGTGCGCAAAACGCCGCCACGCTCGTTCCAGCGATCCGGTTCGGGCGCCGGCAAAGGGTGCGAACGCATATGAAAGCTGATGAGCACCTAAGTCTGCGTCCGGATCCGGCCATGTGGTTCCGCGCAAGAGCGAATGTCCCAACGCAAACTCTGATCCGGACGAGATCGCGCTCCAGCCGTACGTGTCGAGCGCAAAGATCGCCACGCCTTCGCCTTGGCCGTTTTGCGCCGCCGCAAAACGCTGACCGGGAACCTCGAACTTCGCGCGCTCCGCCGGCGTATCGCGCAATGCGCCGCGCACGATCGTGCCGTGCGGCGATCCATAGGTTGCCGCTTCCGCTTGCAGATCGAAGCGGTTCTCCAGGCGGAACAGCGTTCGCCGCTCCGTCCATTCGATCGCGAGATCGACGCGCAAGAACGGTTCGTCTTTCCGAAGCTCGACGCGCATGACAGCGGGCGCTCGCGCGACCGCGTAATCGAATTCCAGAGCGCGCCCTTCGATACGGCCCTCACGCCCCGGAACGCGGCGCATCGTTTGCTGATAACCGTCGTCGATGTTCCACGCCTCCCATTGCCGCGGCCGGTCGCGATAGAGCGCGAGGACATTTGCCTCGATCGCCAGATTGCGCCCGCCGGCCGTCGCGAGTTCCGTCATCACGCCGTCGCGCGCGACACGAGCCCGCACCAGTCCGTTCTCGAACACGTAGCCGCCGGCGTCTTCGCTCGGTTCACATCGTTCCGGTTCGCGCTGCGAGCCGCGCGGTAAGATCGTCTCAGCCGAAGCGATGACGCTTGCGGTAAGCTCTCGCGCTTGCGCGTACTCGCCGGCGACATCTGCGTAGACTTCGCGGATGGCCGTGCCGGGCAAGACGTCGTGAAACTGATTGCGCAGCACGATTTCCCAAGCCGCGCGCAGACGTTGCGAAAACTCTCCGGTCGCCGCAGCCGGCGCGTGCACGGCATCGCACCACGCGACGAGCTCTTCAGCTTCTTGCAGCGCGCGCTCCATGAGCGCATTTTGAGCTTTGACGTCGTGATGCGTCGTATACACGCCGCGATGATATTCGAGGTAGAGTTCGTCTTTGTGTACCGGCAGAGCGTCCCGGCCGTCCGCCAGCTGCGCGAACCATTCATGCGGGTGAATCCAGTGCCCGAAGTTTGGAACTTGCGTCAGCATCTTCGGCGTGACGCCGCCGCCGCCGTCGCCATAGCCCAGCACCAAGGGTTCGTGCCGCGCGCGCGCGGTTTGAATGCGCCACGGATAGGGACCGCCGTCGTAAGATTGGATCAGCGCGCCAATCACGCTGCTGCCGTCCGGACCGCGCCATATGAATTGCGGATACGGGAAACGCGTCGTGTCGTTCCACTGCAGCTTCGTCGTCGCGAAAAACGGTATGCCGGCGTGCGCGAGCAGCTGCGGCAGCGTGTTTGCGAAACCGAACGAGTCGGGCAGCCACGCAATCGACGGCGTTAGGCCGAAGTGCCGCGCGCAATACTCGCCGGCGAACTGCATCTGCCGCAGCAACGATTCGCCGGATGGGATATTGCAATCGCTTTCGACCCACAGCGCGGCGACGCCGGGATCGAAACGATCGGCTCGCACCTCTTCCCGGACTCGTTCAAAGAGTCGCGGATCGCTTTCCTCGACGAAGCGGTAGAGCTGCGGCTGGCTCTGCGCGAACGTGAATTCGCGATCGCGATTGAAGAGATCGCAGGCTATAGCGAACGTCCGCTCCGCTTTGCGCCGCGCCTGCTCGAACGTCCATAACCATGCAACGTCGAGATGTGAATGGCCGATGACGGGGAGCGTGCTGTCCTCGACTTCGCTCGGACGCCCTTCCCCCTTCGACTCGCGTTCGCTACGCGAACGCTGCTCAGGACTCCGGCGCTTTGCGCCTTCGACTGGTGCTATACTCACAAATCGTTGCGGGCGCTGATGCGACATCGCGTTCAGGAACCACCACATCAGGCCCGGACCCGACGGCAATCCGTTGGTCGGCAGCGCTTCGAGCTCGACTTCGAGCGTCAGCTTGCGTTCGTTGCGCGAGGCCCGGACGAGCACATCCTGGTGCTCGCGATCGTATGCGCCCGCGGCGATTCCGTCCATGCGCAGCAGCGCGCCGGTTCGCGTGCCGTATTGAACGAGCACGTCCTTAGTCTGCGGCGGAAGGATCGCGCGAAGCGTCACGACTTCTCGGCTGCGCCTCACTTCCGTCAGCGGAAGTTTCACGCGCCACTCTTTCGTTGAGAAAAAGAAACCCCCGCGTCGCGGGGGCTCAGGAGATCGTGGTTACCTCGGTTTCTTGCCCATGCATTCAGCTTTGAGCCGGGCGTGCTGCGCCGCCGTGATGGCTTTGTTTGCGTAGGTTTTCATGAGGGCGCGGCAGCGCGCGGGTATCGCCGGATGGTTTGCCGGAAGCGTCATCATCGGCTGCGCCGCCGGTGGACGCGCGCCGGGATCGGGCGTGGCTTGGCGGTTGAATTTCTCAAGCCAGGTTCCGCCGTTGGGATTGTTATTGAGCAGGTCCGTGCCGGGCGACGGCGCCGTCGGAACCGGATTTCCGGCCGGCGTCACGATCGGCATAGGGCTAGGAATCGGCGTGGCCGCGGGGGTCGGCATCGGCGTAGCCTGCGGCGAGGCCCCGCGGGCCGGCACTCCACCCCAGAGCGTTAAAGACAGCGCGCAAGCTGCGAATGACGCGGTCAGCGCGCGTGGGATTGCGTTCGTCATGGTTTCTTTTGCCCACTTTCCAGGCTTGCTCACCAAGCAAGTAAGCGAAGCTAGCTGCCGACGAGTTCCTTAAGCGCGTGCTCGAAAATCTTCGGCGCTTTGCCTTGAAAAAGCAGCGACTCGTTGCCGCCGATTTGCCGGCGCAATTCGATTAGCTCGTCGCGCAGCGCGGCGGCCTTTTCGAATTCGAGATTGGCAGCATACTCGCGCATCTTCTTTTCGAGCTCCGAGGCCATGCGCATCGCGACATCGCGCGGCAATTTCTCGCGCCGCAATTCCAGCTGCGTTTCTTCGGTCGCGCCGGCCATCGAAAGAATGTCGCGGATCTCTTTGCGGATGCTCTTGGGTTCGATGCCGTGTTCGAGATTGTAGGCGACCTGCCGTTCGCGCCGGCGTTTCGTTTCGCCGATGGCGCGTTCCATCGACTGCGTCACGACGTCCGCATACATGAGGACTTTGCCTTCCACATGCCGGGCCGCGCGCCCAATTGTTTGTATCAGCGAAGTCCCGCTGCGCAAGTAACCTTCTTTATCCGCATCCAAGATGCCGACGAGCGAAACTTCCGGCAGATCGAGCCCCTCCCGCAACAGATTGATGCCGACGAGCACGTCGAAAACGCCTAAGCGGAGATCGCGCAAGATGGCGACGCGCTCGAGCGTATCCACTTCGCTGTGCAGATACCGCACCTTGAAGCCCATTTCCAGCAAGAAATCGGTCAGGTCTTCGGCCATCTTCTTCGTGAGCGTCGTGACGAGCACGCGCTCCTTGCGCTCGACGCGCATCCTGATCTCTTCCATGAGATCGTCCACCTGATTGCGCGTCGGGCGAATCTCGACTTCCGGATCGACCAGGCCGGTCGGACGGATGATCATCTCGACGACTTGCGAGCTGCGCCCCATCTCGTACGTGCCCGGCGTCGCCGAAACGTAGATCACTTGGTTGATGTGCTGATCGAATTCTTCATATGTGAGCGGCCGGTTGTCGAGCGCGCTCGGCAGCCGGAAGCCGTGCTCCACGAGCGACTGTTTGCGCGAGCGGTCGCCGGCGAACATGCCGTGCACTTGCGGCAGCGTCACGTGCGACTCGTCTACGAATAAGAGCCAATCTTTCGGAAAGAAATCGAGTAGACACGTCGGCGTCGAGCCGGGCTCGCGGCCGGAGAGCGGGCGCGAATAATTCTCGATACCGTTGCAATAGCCGACCTCGCGCAGCATGTCGAGATCGTAGCGCGTGCGCATTTCCAAGCGCTGCGCTTCGAGCAGCTTCCCATTATCTTTGAAAAACTTCAGCCGCTCTTCGAGCTCTTGCTCGATCGAAACGATGGCGCGGCGCAATTTTTCGTCGGGCGTGATGAAGTGCTTGGCCGGAAATATCGTAATCGTATCTTTGCTCTCGACGTATTCGCCCGTCAAGATGTTGACGACGTTGATCGCTTCGATGCGATCGCCGAAGAACTCGATGCGGTGCACCAATTCTTCGTCCACGCCGATGAACTCGAGGGTGTCGCCGCGCACGCGGAACGTTCCGCGAACCAAATTGAGATCGTTGCGGCGGTACTGCATGTCGATCAGCTTGCGCAGCAAAACGTCGCGGTCTATGTCGGTGCCCACGCTGAGCGTCTGCGAAAGTTCCATGTAGTCGGCGGGCGATCCCAAGCCGTAGATGCACGACACCGAAGCCACGATCAGCGTATCGGGCCGCGTCAGCAGCGACTGCGTGGCGGAGTGGCGCAAACGCTCGATCTCGTCGTTGACCGAGCTGTCTTTTTCGATGTAGGTGTCGGTGTGCGCGATGTACGCTTCGGGCTGATAGTAGTCGAAATACGAGACGAAAAACTCGACCGCATTTTTGGGAAAGAACTCGCGGAACTCCGCGCAGAGCTGCGCCGCCAGCGTCTTGTTATGACACAGCACCAGCGCGGGCTTTTGCGCGATTTCGATCGCCCGCGCCATCGCCATGGTCTTGCCGCTCCCGGTGACGCCGAGCAGCGTCTGCGCGCGATCGCCCGCCAGCAAGCCTTCGCCCAAGGCCTGGGTCGCCGCGGGTTGATCGCCCGCGAGGCTGAAGGGCGCGACGAGTTTAAATCGGTGTGCCACGCCGCTCTGGACCGATGCCGGGCTTGCCAGGGTTGCGAACACCCCTTCGACAATCCTGAAAATATGAGCCAAAGCCCGCTTCTCTTTAGCGGAAATTCCAATCAGAAACTGGCCGAGGACATCGCCAGGCGATTGAAGCTGCACGTCGGCAAGGCAACCGTTTCCAAATTCAAAAATGAGGAAACGCGCGTGCAAATCGGCGAGAACGTGCGCGGCTCGGAAGTTTTCGTCATCCAATCGATCTGCAAAGCTCCAAACGGCGGCGGCGTCAACGACTCGCTAATGGAGCTGCTCCTGATGATCGACGCGCTCAAGCGGGCTTCGGCCGCACGGATAACCGCGGTCATTCCGTATTACGGGTACGCCAAGCAAGACAAGAAATCGAGCGGGCGCGAGCCGATCTCCGCGAAGGTCGTCGCGAACATGCTCAAATCCGCCGGCGCCAAGCGGATGGTGACGATGGATCTCCACGCCGCGCAGATCCAGGGCTTCTTCGACGGACCGGTCGACAATTTGATGGCGATGCCCACGTTGTGCAACTACTTGAAAAAGGAAGACCTCTCCGAGGGCCGCATCGTCGTCGTCTCTCCGGATGCGGGCGGCGTGCACCGCGCCGAACTCTTTGCCAAGCGGCTCGGCAGCTCGCTGGCGATCGTTTTCAAGCGCCGGCCCGAACCCGACATTTCAGAAATCACCGACATCGTCGGCGACGTGAAGGGCAAGATCGCGGTCGTCGTCGACGACATGATCTCGACCGGCGGTACGCTTGCAAAGGCCGCCGAAGCGATCCTCTCCCGCGGTGCGACAAAAGTGTACACCGTCGCAACGCACGGCATTTTTGCGGGTGATGCGATCAGCGTGCTGGAAACGTCTCCCATCGAGAAAGTGATCGTCACCGATACGATTCCGTTCTCGGACGTCTTGGAGCACCCGAAGTTTGCGCAGCTTTCCATCGCGCAAACCTTCGCCGACGCCATCAACCGTATTACCACCAATCGTTCCGTCTCGGAACTCTTTACCGAAGACGGTGAAAAAAAAATGAATGAACTACGCCCGCCGGAGCCTGTAGCGGTCACATAATGGCACAACAATTGAACCTTACGATCGAGCGCCGCGACGGCGTCGGCACCACGCAAGCGCGCGCGCTCCGCAAGACCGGAAAAATCCCCGGGATTTTGTACGGGCACGGATCCGATGCGCAGGCGATCGCGTTTGCGCGCCGCGCGCTCGACGAGATTTTGCACCGCGGTGCGCGTACGTCGCTGATCACGCTTACGATGGACGGCAAACGCGTCGACACCGCGCTGCTGCGCGAAGTTCAGGTCGATCCGATTTCCCGGCGTATCGTGCACGTCGATCTGCAGCGCGTCTCGGCCGACGAAACCGTGCAAGCCAAACTGCCCGTCGTCGCCGTGGGAACGCCCGTAGGTGTGCGCGACTCGGGCGGCGTCATGGACGTGGTGCTTCACGAGCTCGAAGTCGAAGGTCCGGCCAACAAACTTCCCGACCGCATCGAGATCGATGTCGCCGAGCTCGGCATCCATCAGCACGTGACGGCCGCTGAAATCAAACTGCCCGAAGGCTTCAAGATGATCACGCCCGCCGACGCCACCGTGGTGGCGGTCGAGCCTTCAAAGACCGAGCGGCTACTCGAGGAAGCTGCCGTCAGCGCGGTTACGGAACAAGTGGAGCCGGAGATCGTCGGCAAGCCGCCTGAAGAAACGCCACCGGAAGGAGCTCCGGAGTAAAGCTCGTCGCCGGACTCGGCAATCCCGGCAAAGAGTACGCGCAGACCCGGCACAACGTCGGGTTCATGGTCGTCGACGAATTCGCGCGGCGGCTCCGCATCGATCGCTGGAAAGTCAAAGACGGCGCGCGTCAAACCTACGATTCAGCGCGCGGGCTCGTGCTCGTCGAACCGCAAACCTTCATGAACAACAGCGGCGTTCCAATCCGGCTTATCGCCTCGTGGTATCGCGTGCCGCCCGAAGACATGCTCGTCGTTTACGACGATATGGATATTCCGTTCGGCAAACTGCGCCTGCGCGCGTCAGGCGGCCACGGCGGCCACAACGGCATGCGATCGGTGATCGCCACGATGGACGAAAATTTCGCGCGGCTGCGCATCGGCGTCGGCCGCCCTGACCACCAGAGCATCGACCACGTGCTCACGCCGTTCACGCCCGATCAGCGCGAGCGTCTGCCCGAGATCGTTGCCGCTGCGACCGACGGCGTCATGTGCTGGTACGAACGCGGAATCGAAGCGGCGATGCAGTTCTCGAATACGTGGGAGACGCCGGAACAGAGCTAACGGCAGGCCGAAGAACGGCCCTGCAACTTTGGAATACGCACGCCGGCCGGCGGACGCGTCGAAAAATACCAATATCCCAAAAGATGCGGACACACCGGCTGCAAGGCTTGATCGGCGCCGCGCACCGCGCCGCGAATTGCGCTGACGCGATCTCCGGTCAGCGAAAGCGCGTATGTATCGGCAGCCGTGTCGAGATTGCGTTCGTATCCGTTGTAAAACGGCAAGGCGACGAGGTAGACGCACCCCAGCAGTGCGCCGACCAGCGCCAGCCGCGATACCGGGTCGTCGTCACGCCGGAATCCGATGCGATCGGCAAGGAAAACTGCGAGCGCCGACCCGAGCACCAGCATCGCGCCCAGTATCAATGCCAAGCGCAGTGCGCTGCTGGCGGCGACCCACCCGAACAATCGCGCGACCGTGAAGCGCAGTTCCGGTTCGCTGGCGCCGGCGATCGCCGTGTCCGAGATGACGACGCGCTGCGAACCGTCCCAGCCTAGGACGTATGAGGATCCGGCATGCGTTCGCCGCGAGACGACCTCTTCGACAACGGGCTCGGGCATGTTTCCGGCGCGCTCGCGCAGTGCCGGCAGGTCGGCCTGCAGCGCGCCGGACGGCAAGTCGCGATAGGTCGAAAACATCGGCGCGAGCGCGAACGGCTGAATATACGTCAGCAAAAGCGTCAGTCCGACGATGCCTACCGTCGTGTACGCGTACCACTGATGCGTGCGGTCCACGAGCCCGAGCACCAGGGCGGCGAGCAATCCAGCCGCGAGCATCGCGATGATCGTGGTCAGCAGCCACCCGCCGAACCAGTATCGCGTCAGCACGTCGCTCAAGCCCATGATCCACGACATGCGGTACTGCAGAAACTGTGGAATGAAGGCGGCGGCGCGTGCGATCAACGCCAGCAGCGCACCGAAGCAAAAGCGAACCCAGAATTCCGAGCGGATCGAAGATCGCAACCGGTCGCGCAGCCGCGCGGATCTGCCCGAGCTCCAAAACCAAGCCAGCACGCCGATCTGCAAAGCGATCGTCACGAACCAAACCGGGATGGTGAATTGTTCGAAGTGCTGGGCTGCCGCCGCGCGCGCCGGATCGATCAGCGAAAAAGGCGATTGCGTCAGCAAAGCATGCGCCGGAATCGCGCCGACCGCGCGGTCGAGAGCATTAGGCCGCGCTGAAACGATCAGTAGATCGATCACGCGCGCACGGCCGATGCTTCCCAGCCGAGCGCTTCCGCGACGACGGGGAGCTGCTCGACGAAGATCCGGCGGCACTCTTCCGCGATTTCACGGTGCTCCAGCTGCGTGGATTGATCGGCGCGCAGGTTGATGTAGTGAATCCAGTCCCGCACCGTGCCCTTCATGTAGATCGTCGTCGCCGAAGCCAACGGCAATAAGAAGCGCGCCGATTCTTTGGCGATACCTTTCGCGAGCGCTTCTTCGTACAGGCGATACGCCTCGTCGAAATGCTCGTCTTGCGCGNNGGTCGAACCATTCCAGCGTTTCGGGCGGCAGATCGTCGTGAGACGACTGGCGGTTTTTCGGATCTTGGCGGCGAGGCCGCACGCGTTCTATTTTTTGCAGCTCCGCATAGCGAAGGCTAAACTCCTGAAAATGCATCGACCTATGTCTGATGATCTGCGCGCTGATGCTGCGCGTCGTTTGCACCTCGATGCATAGGTCGGCCATCTCGAAGACCGACCAATGAGCGTTCTTGATGCAGTAACGAAGGAGTCCCGCGACGTTTGGATTGTCTTGATTGGCCGGGTTGCTCACGCGCGCGCAATAACCCATGAGGCGCTCCGCATCGGGCGTGATCCATACGAGCCTGCACCGCATGCCGATGGCTTCGCGCTGCCGCCGCGCTTTGCTTTTAGCGGTGCACGATGAAGCCGGCGCGCCAGTCCCGAAACGCGACGCGGTCCCTTCCTGAGCGTTTGCTGTGATACATCGCCGCGTCAGCGATCTCCAGGAGTTCGCTCGCGGCCGAAGCGTCGTATGGGTATGCAGCCACGCCGACGCTGGCCGTAATGGGCGCGTCGATGCCGAAGTCGCAGGTACGTACCGCGTCGCAAAAAGCTTGTGCGCGCGCGATTGCGCCGGTCTTGTGCGCACCGCGCAGGACGGCAAAATTCGTCGCCGCCGTTTCGCGCTGCGAGATCGATGGCCGGCGTCAGCTGTTCGCGCAAGAGACGCGCCAGCCGCTGCAGCACGCGATCGCCGGTGGCGTGGCCGAATACGTCGTTGACGCTTTTGAATCCGTCCGTATCCACGAACCACAACGCCAAAGTCGTCCGCCGGGCCCAGCGCAGCGAGGCGCAGATCTTCTTGCAGCGCGTTGCGAAAGGCGCGCGCCGTGTACAGGCCGGTCAAACCGTCGTAGGTGGCGCTCGCGCGATCGGCCTCGCGCTCGAGCGCAAGCGCATAAGGCACACCGGCATATGCAACCAGCCGCACAAACGGAAGTGTGGTTACCGCGCGCGACCGGCTCGACGCTGCATAGACGACGGCGCAAAGCGTGCCGCCGGAGTACATCGGGATCGCAATCGCGGCGCGGTCGGTGGGAATGAGCGGCTTGCGGCAAGCGTCGAGCAGAACGTGATGTCCGCGCATCGCAGCCGCGGACGGCAGCGAGTCGTCCGCGACGCGCAGGCGTAAACCGTCGAAGTATTGCGTCCTCCCGCCAGCTGAAAACGAGCAGTGCAGTTCCTCGCCGTCCGGCCGGAAAATCAATACCGCGTCGATCGCCGGCTCCAGCGACGTCAGCGCCGCAGTTAGCGCCTGCAGCGACGCAACGGCGGAGTCGCGCGAGGCTGCGGTGACGGCCCCCACCGTTTCGAGCAGCGCTCGCTTCGAGCAGCGCTCGCTCCGAACGCGCAGCCTCCCGGCAGCGCGCGTGCATCCAAGACAGCTCCATATGATGGCCAAGTGCCCGCGTCGAACGATCGAAGAGGGCGGCGCCCCTCATTTTAGGGTGACAGGTTGATCGTCAAAGTCTTTCCGAACGGTTTGGGGCACTCGTGGCCGATGCTCATGGGACGGCCGCTGCCGTCGTTGCCGTATTCGGCTTTCAAACAGGCGCCGGGGCGCACTTTGAAGGTTGCCCTGCCGGATGCATCGGTCGTCTCGGTTTCTTGACTGACGACGGTGTAGCCGGCCATCGTATACATTCTGACGAAGGCGTGCTTCGCGGGCGCGCCGCTGGGAAGCTTCACCGTGACTGTGACCGTCGCCGCGCTTGCCGCCGTGCACAACGCGGTTCCCATAAGAAACAATGCCGCCAAACTTGCTGCAAAACGTTTCGTCGCCATGCTTACCTCCTTATTTGTTCGGTAGCGGCTTTGCCGGGTTGCCGGCAACACGCTGGCCCGGCGGAACGTCCTTCGTTACAACCGAGCCTGCGCCGGTGAGCGCACCGTCGCCGATCGTGATCGGCGCGATCAGCGACGTGTTGGAGCCGATCATCACATCGCGTCCGATCTTCGTTTTGTTTTTCCGCTTGCCATCATAGTTGCACGTAATCGTACCGGCGCCGATATTCGTCTCTTCACCGATCTCGGCGTCGCCCAGATACGTCAAATGGCTGGCTTTGACGCCGCGCGCCAGTCGCGAGTTCTTGACTTCGACGAAGTTGCCGATGCGCACATCTTCGCCGAGCTGCGAATCGTTGCGAATATGCGCGTAGGGACCGATGCTCGTGCGATCGCCGGCGCTCGAATCGAATACCGTACTCTCGCGCACCGTGACTTCGTCGCCGAGGCGCGCGTTCGAGAGGCGCGAGTTCGGCCCGATGGTACAGCGCTCGCCGATTTCGGATAATCGTGCGATTGAGGAATTCGGATAGATGATCGTATCGCGTCCGATCCGCAATTCTGGCTCCAACGACGTGCTGAGCGGATTGACTATCGTCACGCCGTCGCGCATGTGCTGACCGCAGAGGCGTATATTCATCTCTCTTCGGGCGAGCGCGAGCTCCGCCCGGTCATTGATACCAAGCACGGCCATCGGATCCGAGGTTTCGACCGGCGCGACGCGTTTGCCAGAACGCACCAAATCGGCAACGGTATCCGTAAGATAGTACTCTTTTTGCGCGTTGTCGTTGCGCAGACGCGCCACGGCGTCGCGCAGAGCCGTTTCGTCGAACGCATAAATTCCGGCGTTGGCTTCGTCTATCTCGAGCTCCGCAGAGGTTGCATCGCGCACTTCCACGATGCGTTCGACGCCGCCGTCGCGGCGAACGATGCGCCCGAAGTCCGAGGGCAGCCGCACGCGTGCGGTGACGAGCGCCAACGCATTGGAGTCATCGAGCGCGCCCAGCACGGCGGAGAAAGTTTCCTCGCGCACCAGCGGCATGTCAGCGTAGACGATCAGTACGCGGCCAGAGGCGTCGGGCGGCATCGCGGCGAGCGCGGTTCGCACGGCGTGACCGGTTCCGAGCTGTTCTTCCTGCACGACGCCGGCGACGCCGAATTCACCGATGCATTCTTGCAGCTCCGGATTCGTGACGACCGTGATGCCCTCGACGCCCGCGGCGCGGAGCGCCCGCAGCACGTACCACAGCATCGGGCGTCCGCACAACTCGTGCAGCACTTTCGCCGTCGTACTTTTCATGCGCGTGCCTTTGCCCGCCGCCAGCACGATCGCGCGTATCTTCACTTTTGCCATTCTTTGAGTTCCGAGGACGTCACGCCGCCCAGCACTTTCAGCGCATGCCGCAACCGCTCGCGCACGATGTCGCGGCCGAGAATCTCGATGGCATCGTAAAGCGGCACCGACGTGGCGCTTCCGGTAATCGCGACGTAAAAGGGACGCGTGACATCGCGCAGCTTCACGTCGACAGCCGCCGCAACGCCTTTCAGCACCGCCTCGATTTCGCCGGTTTCCCAACTGCTCAACGCATCGAATCCCCATGTCGCGAGCTGCAGCGCTTTGCGCAGGGCGGCGTCATCCAATTTGCTGCTTCTGAGTTCTTCTGCGGTCACGTCGAGCCGGCCCGAAAAGAAAAATGCCAGCAGCGGTCCGAGATCGCTCAGCCGCTCGATACGCGGCTGCGCCAGCGCCGCGATCCGCCGCAGGCGGACCGGGTCGAGTCCCCACGCTTGCACCTTCGCGAGAAAACCGTCGAGATCGTTACGCTCGCGAATGTACCGCCCGTTGAGCCAATCGAGTTTTGCGACGTCGAAAACCGGCCCGCCGAGCGAAACGTGTTCGATCGTGAAGCGATCGGTCATCAGCGCCAGGTCCATCATCTCTTCGCCGGCCGGCGGCATGACGCAGAGCAACCCCAAGAAATTTAACAGCGCGTCGGGCAGATAGCCCAACGCCTTATAAAACAATATGCTGGTCGGATTCTTTCGTTTGCTAAGTTTGCTCTTGTCGGGATTGCGCAGCAGCGGCAGATGCAGCAATTGCGGCGGCTCCCATCCGAAATATTTGTACAGCAGCAAATGCTTCGGCGCGGACGAAAGCCATTCTTCGCCGCGAAAGACGTGCGTAATCTCCATGAGATGATCGTCGACGACATTGGCGAGATGGTACGTCGGCATGCCGTCGGATTTCATCAGCACCTGCATGTCGACGCTGCTCCACTCGATCTCGATCGCTCCGCGCTTCATGTCGTGGACGACGCAGACGCCCTCCGCCGGCACTTTGAGACGCACGACGTATGGCACGCCCTGCGCCTCATTCTTCGCGATCGCTTCCGCACTCAAGCTCGTGCACAAGCCGTCGTACCGCGAGGGAAGCTTCGAAGCGCGCTGCGCCGCGCGCATCTCTTCCAAGCGCTGCGGCGTACAGAAACATTTGAACGCGTTGCCTGCGTCCAAAAGCTTTTTCACATGCTCGCGATAGATCTCCGAGCGTTCGCTCTGACGGTACGGCCCGTGCGGACCGCCGACGTCGGGCCCTTCGTCCCAGCTCAAGCCCATCCAATCCAGCGAATCGAGAATGGCAGCTTCCGATTCGCGCGTGCTGCGCGCGCGATCCGTATCCTCGATGCGCAAGACGAACTTGCCGCCGTTCTTTTTGGCGAAACAATAGTTTATCAGCGCGACGTACGCGGTGCCGACATGCGGATCGCCGGTCGGCGAAGGCGCGATGCGAGTTCTAACCGTCACCCGACGAGTTCGCGGCGGCTGCCGCACTCGCGTTCGACAAATTTAATGATGTCGGCGAGGGGCGCACCGGGGGTAAATATTTCGCGCACGCCGAGACGCTTGAGCTCTTCGGCATCTTCGGGCGGAATGGTGCCGCCGCCGAAAAAGACGATGTCTTGCGCGCCCTGCGCTTTGAGCCGTTCGACGATCAGTGGAAAGAGCGTCATGTGCGCGCCGCTGAGGATCGAGAGGCCGATGCCGTCGGCGTCTTCCTGAATCGCCGTTTGCACGATCTGTTCGGGAGCTTGGAAGAGGCCGGTGTAAATCACTTCCATGCCGGCGTCGCGCAGCGCGCGCGCGATCACTTTCGCGCCGCGATCGTGTCCGTCGAGGCCGGCCTTGGCGATCACGATGCGCAGCGGTCTAGCCATGCGGCGGCGTTTCCTCGCGTTCCAGCTCGAGGCTCAGTTTGAGCGCCTCTTCAAGCTTGCTCATCACTTCCTTCAGCGTTTCCGTTTCAGCTTGCCGCTGTTCTTGCGTTAATGCAGCCATATTAGAACGCAACCTTTTCGGTGTAGCGTCCGTACACGCCGGCCATCGCTTCGACGATCTCGCCTTCCGTGAGATAAGCGTTCACGCAGTCGATCAGATGCGGCATGACGTTGTCCGACGGATCCGCGCACGCTTTCTTCAAGCGCTCCAGCGCGGCTTGCGCGACGGCTTGATCGCGGTTGCGGCGAACTTCCGCGACGGAGCGGGCTTGTTCGCTCTCCATTTCGACGCCGATCCGCAAGAGTTCGATGTCTTGGCGCTCTTCCGCATTTTCGAAGGCGTTGACGCCTACCACAATTCGATCTTTGGTTTCGAGCGAGCGCTGATACCGATAGCTCGCGTCGGCAATTTCGCGCTGGAAGAAACCCGCTTCGATAGCTTCGATGACACCGCCGTACTCCTCGATGCGCTTGAAGTAGTCTTCGGCTTGCCGTTCGAGCTCGTCCGTTAGGGCTTCGATGAAGTACGAACCGCCCAGCGGATCCACGACGTTGGCCACGTTTGTTTCATATGCGAGCACTTGCTGCGTGCGCAGTGCGATCTCGGCGGCCTTTTCCGACGGCAGCGCGAGCACTTCGTCCATGGAATTCGTGTGCAGCGATTGAGTGCCGCCTAACACGGCCGCGAGCGCTTCATAAGCGACGCGCACGATATTGTTTTCCGGCTGCTGGGCGGTGGCGCTGCAACCGGCGGTTTGCGTGTGGAAACGCATCTGCAGCGAGCGCGGGTCCTTGGCTCCGTAGCGGTCGCGCATGTGACACGCCCAAATGCGGCGGGCCGCCCGGAACTTACAGATCTCTTCAAAAAAGTCGATGTGCGAGTTGAAGAAAAACGAAAGGCGCGGCGCAAACGAATCGACGTCCATTCCGGCTGCGACGCAAGCCTCGACATATGCGAAGCCGTCGGCGAGCGTGAAAGCCAACTCTTGCGCGGCCGTCGAACCCGCTTCGCGAATGTGGTAGCCGCTGATCGAGATCGTATTCCAGCGCGGCATCTCGTCGCGGCAAAAGCGAATCATGTCGACGATCAAACGCATGTGCGGACGCGGCGGAAAGATCCATTCTTTTTGCGCGATGTATTCTTTGAGGATGTCGGCTTGCACCGTGCCGCCGAGCTTGGCGCGCGGAACGCCTTTTTTCTCGGCCGCGGCCACATAGAGCGCGAGTGCGATGCAGGCGGGGCCGTTGATCGTCATCGACGTGGTGATGTCGGCCATGTCGATGCCGTCGAAGAGCGTATCCATATCCGCGAGCGAATCGATCGCGACGCCGCATTTGCCGACCTCGCCGCGCGCCTGCGGCGCATCGGAATCGAATCCCATCAGCGTGGGCATGTCGAACGCTACCGACAATCCGTGCTGGCCTTGCGAAAGCAAAAAGTGATAACGTTCGTTCGTTTGCTTCGCGTTGCCGAATCCGGCGAATTGGCGCATCGTCCATAACCGGTCGCGGTACATGTTGGGATGGATGCCGCGAGTGTACGGATAGTGCGACGGCCAGCTCAAGTCGTTGGCGAGATCGAGCGGCGCGTCTTCCGGGCCGTAGATCGTCTTTAGAGGAAGGTCGGAGATCGTGCGATCGACCGCGCCCGAGCCGGGGCCGGTCCGCCGCCTGCCTTTGGCGGAAGCCTTTTCCCAAGTTTTTTTCTGCTCGGCGAATTCGCTCGCGGGCTGCGCGCCCCGAGCTGCCGGGCGTTCGATCATCTTTGCCAATGTATCCTCAAGCGGTGGGGAGTGAAGCCTTCCCCTAGGTGCCGTCGCAATCCCGGGCCGCGATGAGCGCCTGGCTGATGAGGGCCCGCCCCTGGTTGGCAAGGGCCGCGTTCAGCCGGGAGAGGCGGTAGAATTTCAAAACGTGCGCGCTGATTTGCGAGGGCGGCGTGTTGGAAAGCCTGGGATCGTAGTCGGCCGGCATGCTGAGAGAGCTGGCGATCGGCGTCGGTAAGATTCTGAGGAATACCCGTGTACAACTCGTCCATTTGCGACGCATACAAAAACACGCCGTCCCCTAGGCGGCTGTTGCGGGCTTTGGTGAGCTTGGTTTGGAGGGCATGAATCGCTTGCATGATCGGTTTGTTCTTTACGTTCATTTGCGCGAACGGAACCACGAGCTGATGCAGCGTCGAACATACCGGGCTCACGCGTTAGCGGATGATCGTCGGAGGAGGCGTAGGCGCCGCGGCAACGGTCAAGACGAACGCGGCAGCGAGTACGATCACGTTAGCCCTTTCACGGATGCGCGCACGTGCGGAACGCGGGCCGGCTCGTCCACAATTTCAGATGAAACGCCAAAGGCATGGAGCACTCGTTCGGCCGCCGCATACGGATCGACTCCGGCCGCCAACTCGCTTCCGAGCTGACGGTCGAGTTTGCGCTCCAGCTGTCCCAGCGCCAACTGGCGCACTTGATGCGCGAAAGCTTCGCGGCGTTTTTCGTCGAGCTCGCCCGACTCGCGCAGGTATGCAACGTGCCGCTCGATTCCAGCCCATAGTTCGTCGACACCGTCGCCGCTGGTCGCTTGGGTCATTATCAGCTCCGGCACCCAGCCGCTGAAGTCGAGCATCTCCATCATCGAACGAATCTCGTGCTTGAGTTGATTCGCCATCGGGTGGTCTTTTTTGTTCACCACGAAAATGTCGGCGATCTCCAATATGCCCGCCTTGAGCACCTGAATGCTGTCGCCGCTGCCGGGTTGGAGCGCGACGACCGTGGTCTGCGCGAGTTCGGCGATCTCGATCTCCGATTGGCCGACGCCGACAGTTTCGATTAGGATCACGTCCATTCCGAACGCATCCATCAACAAGACTGCGTCCGCCGTTGCGCCGGCGAGACCTCCCAGATGTCCGCGGCTTGCCATCGAACGGATAAAAACTTCCCGGTCCGTAAAGTGTTCCGTCAATCGAATGCGATCGCCCAACAACGCGCCGTGCGAGAACGGCGAGCTTGGATCGACCGATACGACGCCGACGCTCTTGCCGTGCGATCGCGCTTTGCGTACCAGTGCATTTCCGAGCGTGGATTTGCCGACGCCGGGCGGTCCCGTCAATCCAATCGTCAATGCGCGTCCCGTCTGCGGAAACAGGTGACGAATGAGTTCCGCGCCGCGACCCGACTCGGCGCGGCTGATCGCACGGGCGAGCGCGCGTGGGGAATGGGCGCGGAATTGCCGCAAGAGGGTCGAGTGATCGCCTGGGTTGCCCACGCTCGAAAGATTGCCGCCGCGCTGGCGGTTGTCCTTGCCTTGTCGACTCCGCCGGCGAGATCGCAAAGTCTCATCGTTCCGCTGACCGGCCATCGCGCACGATCGATCGAACCCGCATCGCTTTTTCACACGCTTTTCTCGGATTTCTTCAGCGAGCGTGACGGAACGACGTACGTGCAAACCGGCGACATTCCGGCGATGTGGCTGCGCGATTCTTCGGCGCAAACGATTCCTTACGTGCGGTTCGTTTCCGGTTATCCGATCCTAGCGGTGCGTTTGCTCGGCGTCATCGAACGCAACGCGCGCAACGTGGCCGCCGATCCGCATGCGAACGCGTTCACCGCAAACTACCGCGTTTGGGAACGCAAGTGGGAGGCGGATTCACCGGCGTGGCCCGTGCTGCTGGCGTGGATATTTCGGCAGCAAACGGGAACGCGCGCGCTCTTCACCGCTGCGTTTCATCGCGAGCTGCGGATGAGCGTCGAGGTGTGGCGGTGCGAGCAGCTGCATGCGAGGTGCAGCCGCTACCACGCGGACCTGCCGACGGAAACTTCTAATCCGGATACGGGCATGGTATGGAGCGCCTATCGTCCGTCGGACGATGCGGTTCGTTATCACTTCAATATTCCGCAGGAAGCGATCGTCGCGATCGCGCTGCGAGCGGTTGCGGTGTTAGCCGTCGACGGCTATAACGATCGCAATCTCGCCAATGAAGCCAATTCAATGGCATCGGAGATCGAAGACGGCATCGAGCTGTACGGCCGCGCTTGGCGTCCCGAACTCGGCGGCTGGGTGTACGCGTACGAAACGGACGGCTATGGCGCGCAGCTGTTTGCGGACGACGCCAACATTCCGAATCTCATTGCGATGCCGTACATCGGCTGGTGCTCGGCAACCGATCCCGTGTATCTCGATACGCGCGGCCTGGCACTTTCGAGTGCGAACCCATGGTATTACAAGGGAATTTACGCGTCCGGCCTGGGCAGCGAACACACGCCGCCGGGTTACGTGTGGCCGCTTGGAATCGTCGGCCGCGCGCTAACCGCGACGTCCTCGCAAGAAGTTGCGGCGAGCGTTACGACGCTGGCTGAAACCGACAGCAAGGACGGCCTCATTCACGAAAGTTTTAACGCCGGTGCGTATTGGGCTTTTACGCGCGCGGAGTTCGGATGGGCCAACGCGCTCTACGCCGAGCTGCTCTTTCGCACGCTGGCCGGATTCTCGGCGATGCCTTTCACGACAAGCGGGACTCCCGTGCTGCCTTTCGAGCCGCTGAGTTCCACGCCGGTCATCGTCATCGAACCAATCCTGCAGCTTGACAACACGACGCTGATATACGCCGCGCTAAATCAGCTGCTGATCGAAGCCGGCGGCCGGACGATCGTGCCGGGCGCGCCGGGCGTGGTTATGAGCCGAAGCGCCGGGAGCGTTCGCCGTACTCCCCGACCGCGCGCGCAAAATCGTCTTCGCCGAAATCCGGCCACATGATCGGCAGCGTCAGCAGCTCGGTGTACGCGAGCTGATACAAAAGAAAATTTGAAACGCGGAAATCTCCGCCCGTGCGTATGAGCAGATCGGGATCGGGAAGTTTCGGCGCATATAAGCGCCGCCGCAGAGCCGCCTCGTCAACATCGGCGGCGCGCAACGTTCCAGCTTCAACCTCGACCGCGATCCTGCGGGCGGCGCGCACGATCTCGGCGCGGCCGCTGTAATTGAGCGCTAGATTCAGCGTCAGGCGGCGATTCTGCGCCGTCGCGCGCACCAATTCTCCAAGCGCAGCGCGGGCCGGCGCCGAAAATTGCGCGATATCGCCGACTATTCCGACGGCGACGCCTTGGCGGCGCAGCGCTGCGAGTTCCGCACGCGCAAAGATCGCGCACAGCTGCATGAGCAACCGTACCTCCGACGGATCGCGGTGCCAGTTTTCGGTGGAAAATCCGTAGACGGTCAAAACTTTCACGCCCGCTGCGATCGCGCCGCGCACGGCGGCACGCAGCGCGCCGACGCCCCGCCGGTAGCCTTCCGCAATCGGCAATCCGCGCGCAGCCGCCCAGCGGCGGTTGCCGTCCATGATCAGGGCCACGTGTTCGGGGACCGGCCGGGCCAGCACCTCGGCGCGGAGTCGCACGGTGTAGGCGCGGTAGACCGGGGCCAGCGCCGCGCGGCCCGCTATCGTCGACGCCATCCGCAGGCGCCGGGCGAAGCCGGCGAGCCCGCGTCGGCGGGGAGCAGCCGCGGCGGCGATCGGCTGCGGGTCAGGCATCGACCCGCTCCACGATCGTGGCGATCCCCTGGCCGACGCCGATGCACATCGAGGCAAGCCCGTAGCGGCCACCGGTCCGGGCCAGCTCATGGACGAGCATCGTGACGAGCCGCGCGCCGGACGCGCCGAGCGGGTGGCCAAGCGCGATCGCGCCACCGTTGACGTTGACCCGCGCGGGGTCCAGCTCCAGCTCGTC
>PLLF01000038.1 GCA_003140855.1 Vulcanimicrobiota bacterium | reverse complement strand
CCAACGACGGGGCGTCGCCGTCGGCCAATAGCCGCGGTGTTTCGCTCGAGACGATCTATGGTCCACGGTCGTGGGTGCACCTCGACCTCCGGTACGAACACACCGACGACGGGCTCGGCACGTCGACAGTCAACTACATAGTCGCTTCCGCCTTTAGCATAAGACCGACCATCATCTTGACGGTTGAGAATCGCGCAAGCGTCGGCAACCGACCCGTGCAAAACTATCAACTGCTTTGGGCCGGGCCATGGTTTCGCAATCGGTTCGCGCCTGGAGCAGTGCCACCCGCCATTGCGCCCACAACGCCGATGCCGAGCACGCCCATGGCGAAGTCCGCAACGCCAACGCCAACGTACACGATCATTGATCCAGGAACAATTGCCAATGGGCGCTCGATTTACTTTACTGGTACGGACTTAAACGGCGTGCAAATCACGACGGCCTCCCCGGCGCGATTTTATCAGAGTTGCGCAGTCTGCCACAGTCCCGACGGAGCTGGCGGCGTGCTTCTCGCAGACGGATCAATAAGCGCGAAACTTGGCTCTGACGCGCACATGTTGGATCAGATGGCCTCCATGAACGGGAAAATGAAACCCTGGACCCTCGCGCTTTTCGAGCGTGCGATTTCCATTGGAGTCGATCAAAACGGAGATCAGCTAAGCCCGGTGATGCCGCGCTGGAAAATGTCGGAACGCGATCTCCACGATATTGCGGTGTACATCTCCACCCAAATACACTAAAGGCCCCGTAATTACAAAAGTGGACTGATGAATGTTTCGTGCGTGCCGGGGCTTGGTTCCTTACAGGAAAGAATGTACAGAATCAAGCCGATCGGACCGGTGTACAATGTTAATGCCGTAAAGGCGGAGTCAACGTTCTATTGATAAAACGCCTTTCGTCTAAGTTGGGATTTCAGGCTCGAACCAGATGACGTAATTGGGAGGCGGTGCGTAATGCGCGTTTTTGATGGTGACTCGACCAAGGATGCGGCGACTGCTATCGACCCTGTTTGCGGCATGGAAGTCGATCGGGCAACTTCAGATCACCAGTTTGGCAGCGGAGATCGGATCGTTTATTTCTGCTCGGCAGGCTGCCGCGCGAAATTTGCGGCCAAGGCGGTTGCTCCAAGCGTCGCGCAGGGAGCGATCTACACGTGTCCGATGCATCCGCAGATTCGCCGGAACGGCCCTGGCAGTTGTCCGATCTGCGGGATGGCGCTCGAGCCGCTGAGCGTCACCGCCGAAGCGCTGCCAAATCAAGAACTGATGGACATGACGCGCCGCCTGTGGGTTGGACTCGTCTTGGCTCTTCCGGTTGTCGTGCTCGAGATGGGCGGGCATATCCCTTGGCTTGGCTTGCATCGTCTCGTATCGCCGGCCATCGCGCCGTGGATCGAGCTCGTATTGTCGACTCCCGTTGTCCTGTGGGCCGGTTGGCCATTCTTTGAGCGCGCCTGGGCTTCAGTCGTGAACCGAAGCCTCAATATGTTTACGCTTATCGCGCTCGGCACCGGTTCGGCATATTTGTATAGCGTGGTTGCAACCGTTGTGCCAAGCATTTTTCCCGCCGGCTTCCGCAGCATGGACGACACCGTCGCCGTGTACTTTGAGCCCGCCGCAGTTATTACTGTCCTCGTGCTACTCGGACAGGTTCTCGAGTTGCGTGCGCGTGAGCAGACCGGCGGCGCGATCCGCGCATTGCTCAATCTCGCGCCCAAGAACGCAAGGCGTTTAACGACAGGCGAAGATGAAGAAATTCCACTCGATCACGTGGAGGTCGGTGATCGGCTGCGAGTTCGTCCGGGTGACGGCGTACCGGTAGATGGCGAAGTTTTGGATGGTACGAGTGCCGTCGACGAGTCTATGGTCACAGGCGAGTCGATGCCGGTCGCAAAGGCACGCGGCGACAAACTGATCGGGGGCACCGTGAACGGGACGGGTTCGCTCATGATGCGGGCGGACAAAATCGGCTCCGACACGATGTTATCGCGCATCGTCGCGATGGTTGCGGAAGCCCAGCGCAGCCGCGCGCCGATCCAACGCATGGCCGACACGGTTTCGGGCTACTTCGTGCCGGCGGTACTGCTTGTCGCGGTCGTCGCCTTTATCGCATGGGCGGTATGGGGGCCCGCGCCCGCACTGGCGTACGCGCTCATCGCCGCCGTCTCGGTGCTCATCATCGCCTGTCCTTGCGCGCTTGGGCTTGCTACGCCAATGAGCATCGGCGTTGCGGTTGGTAAGGGTGCCGGCGCCGGCGTGCTGATCAAGTCAGCCGAAGCGCTGGAACGCATGGAAAAAGTCAACGTGCTCGTCATCGACAAAACCGGAACGCTCACGGAAGGACGACCAAAAGTAATCTCGGTCGTCCCGGCCGCCGAGATGCCGGAAACCGAAATCCTAACATTAGCCGCGAGTCTGGAACGCCTTAGCGAACATCCGCTTGCGGCGGCGATCGTCACCGCAGCACGAGACGGCGGAATCGTTTTCACGGAAGCGACGAACTTCGTCTCGCTCACAGGTAAAGGTGTTACGGGCGATGTCGGCAGCCGTGCCGTTGCGCTCGGTAACGTGAAGCTCATGGACGAGCTCGGCGTCAAAAACGCAGATCTTATGGCGAAAGCTGATGAACTCCGGGCCGATGGCGCGACAGCGCTTTTCCTTGCCGTCGATGGCAGAGCAGCAGCCGTGATCGCCATCGCAGACCCCATCAAGGCGACCACCTCTACCGCGCTCGAGCGCCTGCGCGCTAGCGGTTTACGGGTCGTGATGTTGACCGGCGACAACCTGAAGACAGCGCAAGCGGTCGCGCGGAAACTCGGCATTGCCGACATCGAGGCCGACGTTTTGCCGGAGGACAAGCACAGGATTGTTCGCGAGCTCAAAGCCAAAGGACAGATCGTCGCTATGGCCGGTGACGGGGTGAATGATGCGCCGGCGCTCGCCGAGGCGGACGTCGGGATCGCTATGGGCACCGGTACCGAAGTCGCAATTCAAAGCGCCGGAATTACTTTAGTCAAGGGTAATCTTGCGGGCATCGCGCGGGCGCGCACGCTCAGCCGTATGACGATGCGCAACATCCGGCAGAACTTGGTGTTCGCGTTCGCCTACAACGTCATCGGAATTCCGATCGCTGCCGGTGTGCTTTATCCTACGTTTGGAATGTTACTGAGCCCAATCATCGCTGCGCTTGCGATGTCGTTTAGCTCCGTATCGGTAATCGCAAATGCTCTGCGGCTTCGCTCCGCAAAGCTTTAAAACCAGAAACCATACTGTTAGGCGCCGCCACCCTGGCATGGTCCGGAAGGTGGAATTTCTGACAATGGGCGAAGTCGAGTCCGTTGAGAGTGATTTAACCAAAGGTCTTCCTCTCGCGCAGCTTCTGCACCAAAAGAACAATTCGACGCCTCACAATCGACTGATGCCATTGAATAACTACCTGATCGATGTCGAGCCAAAGGTGGCTGTAGAGCCTAACCTCGCGCTGAGCCGCGGAAACGCAGCCGCTCTCAACCTAGTAAGATCCTGGGGATTGGCTTCCTAGAAGAAGGGCGACGGCCCGGAACCCACGCTCCAGTCACACCTACTCTTGCATAGTCACACCGACTCTTACATAGCCACATCATCTTTTACAAATCACACCCACACCCTATATGCGTAAAACCTGCGCATATCGCGCCGGCAAAAAGGCCCGCTTACAGCGGGCCTTTCTTGTGGCTTTTGCGGCGTTGACTGATAACCGACTGATAACGGGCAATCGCGAAAACTGAGGAAACTGAGGAAATGCCGAACCGTGTGTGTGCTCAACCTGGGCTTCAAAAGAGCGCCGTTAGCTCAATTTCCAAGGGGCTACGGTTTCGAGTCCCTTTCTGGGCACCATATTCTGGAGAAAGTAGAAAGTTGCCAAAAAGCGGCCGGACAGTTTCCGCTTTATTCGTCTTGGATTATTAAAAAGATGAATTTGATCATGCGAGTCTTCGTAGTCGTACTGAGCGTCCTCTACGCGCTCGCTTTCGGCATACCCACGGTGCTCGCGCTCAACGGCTACTACGGCACGGTGGGAATCGTCAGGGCCGGCACGACCGCGACGCTCGCGCCGAATGTCGACGTGAACACGATTGGCAGCGTCGCGCCGGGATCACCCGCCGCGCGGGCGGGAATCGTTTCGGGCGACGTGGCCGTCCCGGCCGCCGCCGAGCACGCTTTTGTGGTGCAGCAGCTGTTCAACCGCGTGGCCTCAGGCCGGCCGATCCCGTACGTCGTGATCCACAACGGGCAGCGGCGCATTGTGACGCTCACTCCCGGGCCGATCCGCTACCCCGCGCACGACGACCTTCTCATTGTCGCGCAGCTCGTGCGCGGGTTCTTAATCGTGCTCGTGGGCGCGGCGCTTGTGCTGCTCCGTCCAAGCATCATGACGGCAGCGTTCTTCGTGCTTTGTCTGCAGTTCGGCGAGCTCGCGCACCCTTACAGCAATGCCGAGTTGGTCGTCGGCGTCCCCTATTTCTGGAAGCCGCTTTTCTTGGTGCTGACGTGCGTCGTGACCGGCGCAGGGGCGGCCGTCGCCGCAATCTTCTGCACGCGGTTCCCGAGCGGCAGTCCGCTCCCGTCGTGGCGCCCGGTCGAAAGGGCAATGATCGCGCTCGGTATCTTCACGATTTTCGACTATTTCTTCGCACTTGTCGTCGGGTCAACATACACACCGCTGGGCACCGAGCTCTACAGAGTCTTCACTGCCGCGTCCTGGCTTGGTTACGCCATCGCCACGGTCTCCTTTCTCGCGCGCTATCGTGCGTCATCGGGTGAGGACCGCGAACGGTTGCGCTGGGTCGCAATCGGCTTGGGAAGCTTTCTCGCTAGCTATGCGCTGTTCTGGATCTCGCAGAATGTGCCGAGCGCGCCGGGCGAGCTCAACACCTGGGCGCAGTTCCTCAACGTGCTGCCGCTGACTGTGCTCTATGCGATCGTTCGGCACCACGTGATCGACGTGCGCCTCGCCGGAGGTCGCGCGCTCGCGTTTGCGGCATTGTCGGCTATCCCGGTGGGCGCGTTTAGCATCTTCGACTGGGCGCTGAGCAACCAGGTGCAGCGGACGCGATTTGGTGTGCTCGTCGAAGTGAGCGTGGCGATCGCGTTCGGGTTCTGGGTGAACTCACTACAGCACCGCATCGACACGGTGATCGAGTCGCTCTTCTTCCGGCGCAGCCGGGTCGCCGAGGAGCGCCTGCGCGTCGTCGCGCAACGGTTCGCGCACGTCAGCGAGCGCACCACGCTCGACGAGATGCTGGTGTGCGAATCGTTCGAAGCCCTCGGCCTGGTGTCGAGCGCGCTTTTCCTCCGCATCGACGGTACGTACGCGCGCGTTGCGCAACGCGATTGGCCCGATGGCGCGCCCGCACGGATCGATGCGAACGACGACCTCGTGGTCGAGTTGACGACTGCTCGTGCTCCGGTGGACGTCCACAAAATCGGCAGCAGCGACGTTAACGGCGAGCATCGCCCCGCCGTCGCGTACCCCATGCTCGTGCGACAGGAGGTCATCGGGTTGCTGCTGCTAGGCGCAAAGCGCGACGGTGAGCGACTCGATTCGCTCGAGCGGGCTGCGCTCCAACACCTTATCGACTCGGCCGCGATGACTTACGACCACCTCGAGGCCGTCGAGCAGCGGCGCGTCTCCGACGAGCTCAGGCGCTCGCTCGAGCAGACGCGGCGCGAGAACGAAGTGCTGCGCAAGTCGCTGCCTGGACTTTTACCGCGAGGTATTTGAGGTTCCGCGTAATACATTTTTTCGGTATGATAACGCTCTGCATTCGTTACACGATCGATCACAATAAGGCGTCAGATTTTGAAGTCTATGCCAAGGCATGGCCGGAAACGATCGCGCGTTGCGGCGGCAAGCTGGTAGGATACTATCTGCCAACGCGAATCGCCGGTCCGACAAATTTTGCGCTGGCTCTGATCGACTTTGAAAATCTTGCGGCATACCAGCAGTACCGGGAGAAGCTGAGCAAAGATGCCGAGGCGGTCGCAAACGTTGCGCGGATAGAGCGTTCGGGGTGCATCCTGAGCGAGGATCGTTCAATTCTGCAGCGAGTCTAATGACTATTCGCGCAGCCACACCCGACGATGCGGCAGCGTGTGCGGCCGTGCAGGTTCGCAGCTGGCAAGCGACATACGCCGGCATCCTTCCGCAAGAACACATCGATCGTCGAACCGTTGAGTTTCGTACGGCCCAGTGGACCGAGCGGCTGCGCGCCGGCGAGGAGGACATTTTTGTCGCTTGCGAGCCGGACGGCGCGATCGTCGGTTTTACGTCAGGTGGCCGTTCGGTCGAGGCGGTCGAAGGCTTCGACGCCGAGATCGGCACGATCTATCTTCTTCCCGAAGCGCAAGGCAAGGGTATCGGAAAGCAGCTGCTTCGCGCGTTAAGCGCGGCGCTGCAAGAGAAAGGCTTTAAAGCCGCGTGGGTGCGAGTTTTGTCGGATAACGCTCCGGCGCGACGCTTCTATGAAAAATGCGGCGCCGAAGTGGTCTGCGAAACCGAAGAAGATATCGACGGCTTTATTTACCGCGAACACTTCTACGGCTGGCGCGACTTGGCTAAGCTCTAGGGCCCCAGCCCGAGAAAACGCCCGAAGGTGCCGGAATTGTCGTAACGCGTTCGCTCAAAACCGTGGGCCTTGGCGAGTTATTCTCCGGCAACGCAAGCTGGCTGTGCGGCTCGTGCCGCTCTTTCACATCCGTATTCATGGTATTCATCATATTACATGGATCTATACATTAGGGATACGACGTTTGTTTCGGACCTTACGTTCCCGCGTCGCCTCCGAACCGGAAGAGATATTTTACGATGAAGCGGTCGAGCGTGCGGGCAGCCGCCGGCGTTCCAAAGTTCAAGAAAAGTTCGTCGCCGCTTCGAAAGCGGTGGTGATACGCGGCCGCAAGGTTTGTCCCCGGGGGCGAGAAGCCGCCGCGACCGTTAATAGAGCGCAGCGAGATCGTGAAGTTTTCGTATGGCCCGAGCTGCGCGCCCAGCGAAATGCGGCGCAGCCACTGCGAATCGAATGCACCCGTCGTCATGGCGCGTTCGAAGCTGCCGTCGTACTCAAATCCGAGCGAAAAAACGCGCCCAATCGGCCTCGAGGTCGTGAACGAATACAGGTGCAGATAGTCGGGTCCGTTGTCGTTGGAGCCGACGAAACCGAAGCCGAACTTTCCGTACGCCGCCTGGAAGTCGACCGGCGCCGCGGTTCCGTCGCGGTACCCTAGTGACACCGTGGCAAGGTTAAATGTATCGGTGCGCCCGCAGAAGTAGCCCGGGAATCCTGTGAAGTACGAGCGGGGAAGGTTCGGATCGTTGCAGGTGGTTTCAGACCCGGATGGATCGACCGGCGAATAGCTGCGCAACTCGCTTTCCGACGGCCCGAACCCAATCGAAAAACCGTTGTTGAGCGATGCGTTCAGGAAGACGCTCGCGTCGGCCTGATGCACAGCGCCGGATCGATCGAGAAAACGATCGCCGTTGAGAAAAACGGCGTAATTCTTGATTCCGCGGCTCGAGCCGCCCGACGTGCTGAAAAAACTGAAGCCGTGAATGTCGGAATTGGCGGTGAGACCGTCGATGGGATTGTAGTTGGGCGAAATGTCGGCATAATCGACGTAGACTTCGTAATTTGGCTTATGAACGTCGACGAAAACGTTCCCACTATGTGCGACTCCCTGCGGGACCCACGTCCCATGTTCGCTTGCATCGTCGAATCCGTAGACGAATCCGTTCTTGAGATTGCGCCCTTTTATGCCGGCTTCGACGGCGGTGTCGCTGCCGAAGATGCTGTGGTGGGCGATGACTCCGTCGGCCCAGTACAGGAAGGTGCGATCCTGCAGCGCATGGCTGTATCCGAAGGCCGTGTCGTTGAACGAGTTGCCCGTGCTTTGATCGTAGCCTTTAAAATTCAACACGCCGAACGACTGGCGTCCAAAGGTTCCTTCGACTTTGGCGCCGCGATCGAACGGTCCGACCGATGGTGAGTAAAAAATTTCGTCGGGTCCGATAGGCGACTGATTGGGATTCAGAAATTGGGCGCCCTGGGAAAAAAATGGGCGGTACTCTTGCAAGAAGCGCCGGAACTCTTGCGGCGCGATCGTCTGCTGATCGATCTCGACGTTGGAAAAATCGGGATTGAGCGTTCCGACGAAGTTGATCGTGCTGGTCAAGGGATAGCTCACGTCGAGCCCGGCGACACGCACGGTTTCCGGAAGAAATCCGCCATTGGCTTGCTGGAAGAGCTTGCGGTCCCGGCCGATGCTGTCGAGTGCGTAGAGCTCGATGCGCGGCTTCGGCCGGGCCGCCGCCGTCGTTCCGGTTGTAATACCCGTCCACGACGGCCAGAACCGCGAGTCTTGAAAATTCGGCCAGCCGCCGCCGATCCCGCCGTCTTGCATGACGCCGTCGTACGCCCACGTGTAATGCTCCGCGACCGTGGCCACATTGCGAATGAAATTTATCCGCCACGCTTGATTCGCTCCGCCATGAATGCGCAGCACGTTGAGCGGAATGATAAGTACGGCGCTCCACGAGTCGCCGCTAACCGCCGCCGCCGATTGCCAAACGGGACGGTAGCGCGCATTCTCGCTGGCTTGCTCGTAGCGCACGCCGCGCGGCGTCGTTTCGAAATAGTAAACGTTGCTGCCGGCGCCGCTCGTGTCGAGCCCGACGCCCACGAAGTCGTCGTTCCCGAACCCGACGTCGTTCGTGGTTTGCGTCGCGGTGATGGGCGTGCCGCGCTGCTCGCAACGGAAAGCCACGTACAGATTGCGGGCGTCGTACATCATCCACACCTGCGTCGCGTGCGGGGCGATCGTGCGGGTCGTCAGATCCTCGAAGCCGCCCGCCTCCGGAATGGCTCCGGGCTGCCACGCTGCGGCCGGTATCGACGGATCGAACGGCGGCGGCGAAGGGGCCGCGACCGCAGGGAGCTGCAGCGTTGCCGGCACCGAAGCCCGCGCCGGCGCAGCGGCCAACAGGATCGCCGCGAGCGCAATGGCCGCCTTGAGGCACGAAGAAGTCGTCAGAGGATACTCCACATTTCAACTACTAAATTAATCTTAAAACCGTTTCATCGTCTTGAGAAAGTCATCAAATGCACTACTTTGGACCGTTCCGGCTCGATTCTGAACGCCTGCTGCTGAGCGTGGGCAAGCGGCCATTGCCTTTGGGTCCGAAAGTGGTCGAAACGCTGCTGGCCTTTGTGGAGCGTCCCGGACAGGTGCTCACCAAGCGCGAGCTGCTCGATCGGGTGTGGCCCGAGGGGTTCGTCGAGGAAAGCAACCTCGCGCAAAACGTGTACGTGCTGCGAAAAGTTCTGCGCACGTACTGGAGCGACGTCATCGAAACGGTCCCGCGGCGCGGGTACCGGTTTGCGGCCGGCGTCTCGATCGCTGCCCCTAAGAACGCCGGCTCCAGGTTTTATTATGCCGCCGCGGCGGCGACGTTCGCGCTGGCGTTAAGTTTTGGGCTCCTGCACGATACCGCCCGGTCGCGGCCCGTGCCGCAGCAGCTCAGCTCTACCGGCGCGCGGCTCTTTGCGATGGGGACCTATTATTGGAAGCAGCGCACGCAAAGTAGCGTGCAAAAAAGCGTCCGCTACTTCACCGCCGTGACAAAATCGGATCCGCAAAATGCGCGCGGCTACGCGGCATTGGCGCAAGCATACGCGATCGAGGGCGATTACGGATACGGGCCGATGAAAAAATCCTATGCGCGGGCGCGCGCCCTGGCGCACCACGCTTTGAAGCTCGACGCGCAGTTAGCCGAGGCGCACGCGGCACTTGGGATTGCAGAAGACCTACCGGCGACTCGCGCTGCGGCGCGTGAGCAATATCGCGAAGCTTTGGCGCTCGATCCGAATTACGCGAGCGCGCATCAATGGTACGGATCCGCGCTTTTGGAACGGGGGCGTCCACGCGAGGCTCTAGCGGAGCTTCGCAAAGCCTTGCAGCTCGATCCGGTTTCGGTCGCGACGTTGGCGTGGCTCTCAAGCGCCGCGTATCTCGCGCGCGAATACCCAGCTGCCATCGGCTATGCCCGCGAAGCAGCGGAGCTCTCGCCGCAACGTCGCGACACGTACTTCAATTTAGGGCTCAGTTATGAGGCGGTCGGCAATTACGGCGCCGCGATAGCGTCTTATCGCGCCTACGCGGCCCGCTGCGGGGGTTGCTCCGGCGAAGTCGCGGCGTTATTGGCGCATGCCTACGCGCGTTCCGGCGATCTGCGCAACGCTGCGGCCCAGTTGGCGTTTGCTCAGCGCCGGCAGGGAATGGGCGCCGCCGAGCCCGGGGATTTGGTCGTTGCCCTCATAGCATTGAACCGGCGCTCGGATGCGCTGGCGACCCTCAGGCAGCGCAGGTACAGGACCGCCTTCAAAGGCTCGGTGGGACTCGCGCTCGATCCGCGCCTGGACCCGGTCCGTGGGGACCGCCGCTTCAAAAAGTATCTGAAACTCCCGGCGTAGCCATCGCGGGAGCCTATCCTTACCCTCGCTTTTTTTTATGGTTAATCGCTCGGGTAGGATAGGCTCCCCGCGCTCGCCTCGCGCGTCGTGAGGGGAGTTCGCTGGCGGCTCAGATGGCCGAGACCATTTCCCCGAGCGATTAAATATGGAAAAAAGCGAGGGGGAAGGGTCTTGGCCGGATGAGCCGCTCTGCGGGCCCGGAAAAAATCGCTTGGGAGGGGTTGACAGCGACATTTCTTATGCTATTATACTAGTGTACTAGTACAACAGCGTATTGGTACTACGAAGGAGAAAGAAATGACGTTCCCCATCAACTTCCAAGAGGCTTCCGAGCGCCGCAGCCCGAGCTTCCCGCTCCAAGGCAGCAGCTTGTTCCTAGGCTGGGGTCCGAAGCTCTAAGAGCTTCCCATGCCGGCAATTTTTACGGTAGATCCGCGCAGCGGCGTTCCGATCTACCTCCAACTCATCGAGCAAGTCAAGCGTTCCGTGGCTCTCGG
>PLLF01000110.1 GCA_003140855.1 Vulcanimicrobiota bacterium | reverse complement strand
GGCAGCGCATGTACGGCGTACGCCACGGCCGGCGAGTCCGGCGCAGTCTGTTCGAGAGCCGTCAGCGCGTTGACGAATTCGTCCAGTTTGGCGACCGTCGTGTTGTAATGAAAACGCCGCGAGAGCGTTTCATCGACGGCTGACTTTGCTGCAACGTGCACGGCGCGCAGCAGAGTCTTTTCCTCCTCGCTCGAGGCAGGCGGGAGCTCGCGAACGCGCGCGCCCTTCGCGTGGTCCAAGAACGGCTCGCATGCGCGCCAAACGCGATTGACGAAACGCACTCGGCCGTTTAGGCCCTCGTCGGTCCAGTCGCTCGTGTCTTCGGGCGTCGTGACATAGAGTAAGAACAGACGCATGGCATCGACGCCGCGCTTCTCGACGATTTCGTCGATCCCGATTACGTTGCCGCGCGATTTGCTCATCTTCTCGCCGTTATAAAGCACCATGCCTTGATGGAAGAGGCGCGTGAACGGCTCGTTCGGTCCACTCACCCAACCGCGATCGTGAAAGAATTTATAGAAGAAGCGCGAGTACAGCAGGTGTAGTACCGCGTGTTCGGCGCCGCCGATGTACTGATCGATCGGCATCCAATACGCGGCTTTGGCTGGGTCCCACGGCGCGTTCGCGTTGTGCGGATCGAGGTAGCGAAGATAATACCACGACGATTCGAAGAACGTGTCCATCGTGTCGCTCTCGCGCTTGGCGGGACCGCCGCACTTGGGACACGTCGTGTTGCTGAACGCCGGATCGTTTGCCAGCGGCGATCCCTCGCCCGTAATCGGCACGTTGGCCGGCAGCAGCACCGGAAGCTGATCGTCCGGCACGGGCACTTCGCCGCATTTGTCGCAGTACACGATGGGAATCGGCGTGCCCCAATAGCGCTGCCGCGAGACCAGCCAATCGCGAATGCGGAAATTGATCTTCGGTTCGCCCGCGCCCAGCGCGACTAGGCGATCCGCGATCGCTTTGCGCGCGCGCGCGCTCGACATGCCGGTGAAATCTCCGCTCGCCACCAAACGGCCGTCTTCCAGGTACGCTTCATGCAAAGGCGCACCCAAGTCCGCGCCGGGAGGCGCCACCACCTGTGCGATCGGCAAAGCGTGTTTGCGCGCGAATTCGAAATCCCGCTGATCGTGCGCGGGAACACCCATGACCGCGCCCGTGCCGTATTCGGCCAGCACGTAATTCGTCACCCAGATCGGCACGCGTTCGTGCGAGAGCGGATTGATCGCGTATGCTCCCGTAAAAACGCCTTCTTTTTCCATCAAGCTCGTGCGCTCGAGCTCCGATTTGGATCGTAAGCTTTGCGCGAACTGCTCGACGGCGGCTCGCTGTTTTTTTGTGACGATGTTTGCCACGGCCGAATGTTCCGGCGCGACCGCGAGGTACGTGGCGCCGAAGAGCGTGTCCAGGCGCGTTGTGAAGACGCTAATCTTTTCTTCGGAATTCTCGACGGCAAACGTGAACTGCGCGCCTTCGCTCCGCCCGATCCAATTGCGCTGCATGGTGCGCGTGCGTTCGGGCCATCCCTCCAGTGTTTCGAGATCGTCGAGCAAACGTTGGGCGTAGTCGGTGATCTTCAAGAACCATTGCGAGAGATTCCGGCGCTCGACCAAATTTTCGCAGCGCCAGCAGCGGCCGTCGATCACTTGTTCGTTCGCGAGCACGGTGCGATCGTGCGGACACCAGTTGACGGGGGCTTCGCGTTTGTACGCGAGCCCGTTTTCGTAGAGGCGTAAGAAGAGCCACTGATTCCAGCGATAGTATTCGGGGTCGCAGGTCGTGATTTCGCGCGACCAATCGTAGCTCGTTCCCATCAAACGCACTTGGCGCTGCATATTTGCGATATTCGCGCGCGTCCAGACGCCTGGATCGGCTCCATGCGCGATCGCGGCGTTTTCTGCGGGCAGCCCGAACGCGTCCCAACCCATCGGGTGCACGACGTTGTAACCCAGCATGCGCATGATGCGCGCAATCGCGTCGCCGAGCGTATAATTTTTTGCGTGCCCGATATGCAGATCACCGGAGGGATACGGCAGCATCTCGAGCGCGTAGTATTTTTCCTGGGCCGCATCTTCGCGCGCGGCAAAGATGCGCTGTTCGTCCCAGCGCTGCTGCCACTTCCGCTCGACGGATCGATAATCGTACGGTTCGGCCATCGGAACCACCCATATAGGGCCGGAAAGCGCTCTAACCCTTTCCTCGCGCGCGGCAGAGCGTGAATGTGACGCGTGAAGATAGTAGCCGCCATCGCGGCCGGCGCAATTTTGGTCGCGCTCGCGTTTTTCCATCCCGCTCCGGCGCCGCCCGTCATGGTGAGCTCCCCCGGTGTCGCGGTGAACTCCCCCGGTGTCATGGCGAGCTTAAAGCCTGTCCTGAGCAATGTCGAAGGAAACCACGCCCGAGCCGGGTCGAGGGCCGCGGAGCTCGTGGTGTACGTTGCCGGCGAGGTCCGTAACGCGGGCCTTTACCGCGTCCCGCCCGGAGCTCGCGCTGACGACGCGGTACGGAAGGCGGGCAGTTTTACAACCCAAGCCGACGGGCGGGTGAATCTGGCGGAGGTCGTGCAAGACGGTGAAGAGATCCGCGTTCCCAAGATCGGCGAGAAAGCATCCGCGTCCAAGAAAAAGGCTACGCGAAACAAGCGCTCGCGCTCCCGAAGCTCGCGCGGCCCGCATGTTACCGTTGACTTAAATGCCGCCGGCGCAGCCGACCTCGCGCAGCTCCCGGGAGTAGGTGAAACATTGGCGGCCCGGATCGTCGCTTACCGCTCGCAGAACGGCCCGTTCGCGTCCCTCGACGAGCTAGCCGACGTTTCGGGAATGACGCAGCGCCGAGTCGACGCGCTCGCACAATACGTTATCGTGCGATAGCAAGAGAGCGCTATTCGGCGGCGAAGCCAAATTTATGCAGCCCCCGCTGCCGCCGCGCGAAACTTTGCCGGCGGTTATCCGCCGTTCTCTGGCACAGCCGCGCGACGCGGCGCTGCTCGAGCGCGGGCAAGGCGGCTGGGCGGCCACGTCCTCGCAAAAGCTGATCGAACGCGTCGAGAATTTGGCGTGCGCCATTCGTTCGTCCGGCGTGCAGGCCGGCGACCGCGTCGCGCTCATCGCTGCAAACTGTGTGGACTGGGTCGTTTCCGATTTCGCGATTCTCTTTGCGGGCTGCGTGGTCGTTCCGATTTTTCCAACGCAGGCGCCCGATCAGGTTGCGTACATTCTGCGCGACTCCGGCGCGAAGCTCGTGCTGACCGATACCGCCGGAGCTGCGGGGCGGCTGCGAACGCTGACCGCGTTGCCCGTTGTCGTGTTTGCGAGCTCGGGCGATGATTCGCTCGCGAAATTGGAAGAGCTCGGCGCCCGGACGCGCTCGCAGAACGTAGCGCAGCCCGGCGAGTGGGAGCGCGCAATCAAGCCGGACGATCTTGCGGTTCTCATCTACACGTCGGGCACGACCGGTGAACCGAAAGGCGTGATGCTCTCGCACTACAACATCGCATTCAACGCCGAATCCTCGTTCAGCAATACGTTCGACGTATTGCCCAGCGGCTCCAACGTGCTTTCGGTCTTGCCTTTTTCGCATATTTACGAACACATGATCCTCTACGGATACATGCTGCGGCAGATGCGTCACCACATCGCGCACGACGTCGAGAATCTGCTCGAGGACCTCCGCGATGTGCGCCCCGTGACGATGACCGCCGTTCCGCGGTTGTTCGAACGAGTGATCGCGCGCATCGTGGGACGCGCAAAATCTGAAGGCGGCTTGCAAGCGAAGCTCGTGCCGTGGGCGCTCGGCGTCGGCCGGGATTATTTGAGCGCGAAGACGCGCGAGAAGGATCCGGGCCCCGCGCTTTCTCTGCAATACCGGATCGCGCACGCGCTGGTGTTGCGAAAGATTCGTCCGCGGCTCGGCTTGGATCGGCTGGCGTTTTTCGTGAGCGGTTCGGCGGCGCTGCATTTCGACGTTGCGATGACGCTGCTTGGATGCGACATCCCGATCGTCGAAGGCTATGGCCCCACCGAATGTTCGCCGGTGATCACGGTAAACACATTTGAGAACAATCACTACGGCACGGTCGGCAGGCCTATTCCCGGAGTTAAAGTGACGATCGCGCCGGACGGTGAGATTTTGGCGCGCGGCCCCGGCGTCATGCTTGGGTATTATAAAAACGAAGGCGCGACCGCCGAGGCATTGCGCGACGGCTGGTATCATACTGGCGACGTCGGCGAGCTGGACGCCGAGGGCTTCCTGCGCATCACCGATCGCAAAAACGAGCTCTTCAAAACGTCGGGTGGGAAATTCATCGCGCCGTCGCGCTTGGAAGGCGCCATCAAACGTTCCGTGTACGTGAACCAAGTGCTGATCGCCGGCGCAGGCCGGCCCCACCCCGTGGCGCTCGTATCGCCGAACTGGGAGTTGGTGCGCGGAGAATTGGGGATTCCTGACGACATCGCGCCCGGGATCCTGGCGGAGCGTAAAGACGTCGTCCAGTTTATGACCAACCAAGTGCGTCAGGAGACCGCGGACTTGGCAACGTTCGAACAAGTGCGCCGCGTTGCGTTGCTGCCGAGAGATCTGACGATAGAAGACGGCGAGCTCTCGCCGACCCTCAAAATCAAACGGCGCGTGGTCGAGAAACGATACGCCGCTCCCATAGGACGCCTGTACGCCGAAGAAACCGCGCACGCTTAACTCGCACCGCGTCGATGAGGTTCTGCGAGGGCCCATCAAGAGCAAGACGGTTTTTCCCGTCTTGATCTTGCACTTGCTCAAAAAGAAACCCGATCACGGTTACGGCCTCATGGCGCGCATCGAAAAACTCTGCGGGAACATGATCGCCGTCAATACGAACAAAATCTATCCTCTGCTGCGGCGCTTGGAAGAACGCGGTTTTCTCACCGCGAAGTGGGACCAGCCGTCCAAGCGGTCGCGCCGCATCTACGTCGTGACGCGGGCGGGAGAGGCGCGTCTCAATCGCATAAAGAGCGCGATGTTGCCGTATCTCGATGCGATGAGCGCGGCCGTGAAAGATCTGAAGAAGGAACTGTACCGTTGAAAAAATTCGCCGCTTTCCTATTGTTCCTCGCGCTCGGCGCACCACTGGTGCCGGCCGGCGCGGCGCGTCCGCGCCCGGTGCCGCCCGCTGCGGCAACCCCGCCGCCCGATGCAAGCGAGGGTGAAACGCCCGATGCGGTCACGCAGCATACGGTGGTCATCGACGGCCAGCCGATCGTTTACACCGCCCGCGCCGGCACGATTACGGTGCGCAACGATAAGGAGCAGCCGACGGCACGCGTGTTCTACACGGCGTACACGCTGGACGGATCCGACCCGGGGTCGCGTCCGGTTACCTTCCTTTATAATGGCGGTCCCGGAAGCTCGACGATGTGGCTGCGGATGGGCTCGCTGGGGCCGGTCCGCGTGTTGGCGGCTAATGCGGCGCCGACCGGGCCGCCGCCTTACCGCATCACCAGCAATCCTTACAGCCTGCTCGATAAGAGCGATCTCGTTTTCATCGACATGCCCGACAGCGGTTTCGGCCGGATCGTCGGCGCGGGGACGCCCAAAATGTTTTTCGGCGTTGACCAGGACGTCGCAGCGTTCGCGCAATTCATTCAGCGTTACATCACCAAGTTCGGGCGCTGGAACTCACCGAAGTTCTTGTTCGGCGAAAGTTACGGCACGACGCGTTCCGCCGCGCTGGCAAGTACACTGATGAATCAGGGCATCGCGCTGAACGGCGTGGTGCTCCTGTCGTCGATTTTGAACTTCGGGCTCGATTTCGGTAACGGCGATCCGGTGGCCGGGGGCGACTGGGCGTACGTGTTGTATCTGCCGACCGAAGCTGCGGCCGCGTGGTATCACGGAAAGATTCGCAACAAACCCGCCGACCTCGCTGCGTTTTTGCAGCCCGTCGAGCAGTTCGCCCTTGGCGAGTATTTGGATGCGCTGTACAAGGGCGGCAACTTGAGCGCCTCGGAACGCAACGACGTCGTGCACAAGTTGAGTGCCTACCTCGGCGTTTCGGAGCAGTACGTGCGCGAAAGCAATCTGCGCATCCCGTACTGGCGTTTCGAACAGCAACTCTTGCGTGCGCAGGGTATCGTCGTCGGGCGGCTGGATGCGCGCTATCAGACCTACGCGCTCGATCGCGCCGCCGATGAGGGGCCGGCGTGGGATCCGACCGATTCATCCATCGATGCGCCGTACACGACGGCGATCAACCAATATCTTCGCAGCGATCTGAAATACGACACGTCGCTGCAGTACCGTCCGAATATTTACGGGATCATCTATGGGAACGGCGGCTCGTGGGACTTTACGCACAACCGTCGCGAACCGCCCAACGTAGCGCCGGATTTAGCCGAAACGATGACGCAAAATCCGAGCCTGCGGGTCTTTTCGGCAAACGGCTACTATGACTTTGCGACGCCGTACTTTGCAACCGTCTATACTCTGCAGCACTTGAGCGTCGCGCCGGCGCTGCAGAAAAACATCACGTTCGGCTTCTATCAGTCGGGCCACATGGTCTATCTCAACGAATCCGCGCTCGCCCAATTCAAGAGCGATCTGGCCCGCTGGTACGACAGCGCGCTCGGACGCTGAGGACACGATGAAAAGAATTTTCGCCTTTTGTACCGCCGCAAGCTTGCTGGCAACGCTCGGCGCAACGCCTGCACCCAAGCCGTACGTTCCGGCGCCGCCGCGCGATGCGATATCGCATCACGTCGCATACGTCGCCGGCCAAACGATTCCGTACACGGCGCGCGCCGGGACGGTAACGCTGCGCAACGAGAAGGACCAAGTTACCGCGCACATGTTCTATGTGGCTTACACGAAGGACGGAAGTGATCTCAGCCGCAGGCCGGTGACGTTCTTCTATAACGGCGGTCCGGGCAGTTCGACGATCTGGCTGCACATGGGTGCGTTTTCGCCCGTGCGCGTCGTCACCGCCAACGCCGTACCAACCGCTTCGGCGCCGTACGGACTGAACGCGAACCGGTACAGTCTGCTCGACAAGTCCGACTTGGTCTTCATCGACGCGCCCAACACCGGTTTCAGCCGCGTTGTCGGCTATGGCGATCCCAAAGATTTCATGGGCGTCGATCAGGATGGCCGCGCGTTCACGCAGTTCATCCAGCGCTACATCACGCAATTCAACCGCTGGAATTCGCCGAAATTTCTGTTCGGTGAGAGCTACGGGACGACGCGCGACGCCGTGCTCGTCAACATGCTGCAGGATGCCGGCGTGCAGTTCAACGGCGTCGTGCTGCTCTCGGCAATTCTGAACTTCGGATTGACCGGGCTCGGCGGTTCGAATCCGATCGCGGGCGGCGACTGGGCGTACGTGCTGTACCTTCCGAGCGAAGCCGCGACCGCGTGGTACCATCACATGGTTCCAAACCGGCCCGCAAGTTTAACGGCGTTTCTGCGCGGCGTCGAAAATTTCGCCGGCACGCAGTATATGCACGGGCTGGCACAAGGCGATCGTTTGAGCGCGTCCGGCCGCGACGACATCGTGCGCAAGCTGCACGCGTATCTGGGTCTCTCGGAAACCTACATCCGCGATTCCAATATGCGGATCTCCTATCCGCGCTTTCAAAAGGAACTGCTGCGCAGCCGCGATCAGATCGTCGGGCGGCTCGACTCCCGCTTTCAAACGTACGGCCTGGATGCCGCCGCCGACTCGCCCGAGTGGGATCCGGCCGACGTCGCGGTCACCGGAGCCTACGTCGGAGCCTTCGAGCGGTATTTGCACGACCAGTTGCACTACACGACCAACCTGCAATACCGCCCGACGGCATACACGCAGCTGGGCGCGCGTTGGGACATGCACCACAACGGAGACGATCCGCCGGCGAACGTGGCCCCCGATCTCGCGCAGGCCATGACGGAAAACCCGCACTTGAAAGTCTTGCTAGCGGGCGGCTACTATGATTTCGCGACTCCGTATTTCGCGGCCGGCTACACGCTCAACCATTTGGGCGTCGCACCCGCGATCGCCCGGAACATCACCTACGATTTCTACCAGTCCGGACATATGGTGTATTTGAACCCGCCTTCGCTGGCGCAGTTCAAAGCCGACCTGTCGCGCTGGTACGACTCGGCGATGCGCTAAGGTTTTACCGCCCGAGCATCTGCAGCGTTCGCATCGCGGACGCTGCTTTTTTCTCCAAGATCCGGAACGCCAGGTATTGCGACGCACTCGGCCGGGCGGCGCCGCTTTCGACGTCGCCTTCCAGCGTTTGAAGCGCCACACCGACATACCGTAAGCTGGTGAAATCGAGTGCCGGCTTGCCGACCGAATCGTCGGGTGTGTTCTTGGGCGCGCTGCCGATGATGGCGTTAAGCGCAGCCAGCTGCGCCGGCGGCAACTTCGAACCGCGAGATTTCAACAGGGCCGCGGCGCGGTTTTGCGCTTCGGTTACCTGTGCGTTGAGCGCCTCAATCGAGCGCGCGAGCTGAAGCTGCGCGCGCAGAGCGGCATTGCTTGCCGGATAGAGCGGGTTGCGCACGACCGTTAACGGTTGTAAATACGTCGCGCCGTTCACGTTCAATCGAACGGTGTATTGGCCCGGTGCGACCAGCGGGCCGCCACCGCGGCGCCGCGTCGCTCCGGGCGTGCTGTAATGCAGATCCCATACGTAGCGGTGCAACCCCGGATCGCTCGACGGTGGAAGCTGCGGTTTGATCCAAAACGCGGGAATGTTCAGTGCACTTGGATTGACGACGGTCGGTTTGTCCGCGGATGACCACTGCCGAAGCACGTTACCTCCGGCACCCAAGATTTGCAAACGCACCGGCGTTCGCGCTTGTCCGATGGAGTAGTAGATTATTGCGCCGGCCGACGGATTTTGAGCCGTCGGCTCGTCGGGCGGAATCGGCGTTCCCTGATCCGAGCCGGGCTGCCACTCATAAGTTAGCGCAGGCTTGAAGAGATGTGCGTTCGAGGCGGCGATGGCCGCGCTCAATTGCCGCAGCGGCGACGCGTCGTCGAGTACCCAGAAAGCTCGACCGTGCGTTGCGAGTACGATGTCGCTGCCGTTGAAAACGATATCGCGCATCGAAGTGGTGGGTAAATTCAGTTGCAGCGACTGCCAGTTCGATCCGTCATCGAATGAAACGTAGACCGCGCGTTCGGTTCCCGCATAGAGCAGCCCGCGGCGGCGCGGATCCTCGCGCACGACGTTGACGGATTCGTTGGCGGGAATTCCGTTGACAACCGCCGTCCAGTGCGCGCCGAAATCGTGCGTTTTATAGATGTAGGGATGGTTATCGTCGAGGCGGTGCCGATCGATAGCCGCATAGGCGGTGCCGGCGTTGAAGTGCGACGCGTCAATCACGCCGACCTTACTCCATGGCGTTAGTTGCGGCGGCGTGACGTTTTGCCAGTGCGCACCTTCATTGCGGGTGATCCAAATCAGGCCATCGTCGGTGCCTGCCCAGATCTGGTGTGCGCGCACCGGTGAGGGAGCGATCCAATACACGACTCCGCGGCGCGGAAGGCCCGTGCTGTCGGCAATCGTCGTTGGATCGAGATTCGGCGGAACCGTGTTGAATTTGCGCGTCAGGTCCGGGCTGATGATCGTCCACGAATTGCCGCCGTCGGGCGAACGAAAAATTTGCTGGTGGCTCATGTAGAGCACGCGCGAACTTTGCGGCGAAACGGCAATCGGCAGCGTCCACGTGTTGCGCCAGACGCGATCCGGGTACTGGATCGTCGGATCGATCGACAGTTCCCAGCCGGTGTTGATGTTTTCATAGACCCCCGAAACGTCGTAGAGCCGTCCGGGGTGCAGCAGATCGGGAGCGATCGTTCCGCTCTCGCCGCCGACGTCGATTGGGCGCCAGTCGCGGAAGCTGATTCCGCGCGCAGTCGTGCGGCTGGGTATCGCCATTGCGCCCGAGTCTTGCTGCGCGCCGTACACCCAATAGGGAAAGCGGTTGTCGGTGATCGCATGGTAGAACTGGCCCGTCGGCTGGTTGTACCACGAGCTCCACGTTTTCGCACCGTCGATAGAAACGACGACGCCTTGGTCGCTGCCCAGTATCATACGATTCGGATCGTCGGGATAGATCCAGAGCTGGTGATAATCGTCGCCGCCCGGAGCTCCCTTAATCGCGGTGAACGATTTGCCGCCGTCGGTCGAACGGTATGTCGACGTATTCATGACGTAAACTTCGTCGGGGTTTTTGGGATCGGCGGTAACTTTGCTGAAGTACCAGCCGCGATTCCAAATCCGCGTTTCGCCGTCGGTCTTCGTCCAGGTTGCGCCGCCGTCGTCGGAACGGTAGACGCCGCCGGTTTTCACTGCGTTGGTATCCGCCAAGGCGTACACGCGGTTCGAGTCGGCCGGAGAAACGGCTATGCCGATGTGTCCGACTTTGGCCGGGAATCCGTTGCCGAAAATCTGCGTCCACGAGGCGCCGCCGTCGGTGCTCTTATAGAGTCCGCTGCCCGGCCCGTTGCTGGGCGGGTACACATTCCACGGCGGACGGCGCGTTTGCCACAGCGATGCGAAGAGAATATTTGAATGAGCGGGATCCATCGACAGATCGATCGCGCCGGTGTTCTGGTCCTTGTAGAGGATCTTGTTCCACGTTTTTCCGCCGTCGATCGATTTGAAAACTCCGCGCTCCGCGTTGGGACCGTACTGGTGCCCGAGCGCCGCGACGTAGACGACGTTTGCATCTTTCGGATCGACGACGACTTTGCCGATCTGCCGCGTGTCCGTCAAACCGATGTGCGACCATGTCTTACCCGCGTCGATCGACTTGTACATGCCGTCGCCGTGTTGAATGTCGGAGCGCATGTCGGCTTCGCCGGTGCCGACGTAGATGACGTTGGTATCGCTGGGTGCAACGGCGATAGCGCCGATCGAGGCGACCGAAACGCTATCGAAAATTGGAGACCAAGTGCGGCCCGCGTTGTCGCTTTCCCAAACGCCGCCGCCGACCGAGCCAAAATAGAATTTTTCAGGCTGGCTCGGCACGCCGGTTACCGCAATCGCGCGCCCTCCGCGAAACGGGCCGATCAGGCGCCAGTGGAGAGCTGCAAGCGCCGAGGCTTGATAGGTCCGGGCTTGGGCCGGGCGGGCCGCCATAGCTTGCGGAGCTAAAAAAGCGAGCGCGAGCGCGGCTGCATATAATCGTCGCACGCGAGGTGCTTTCACGCTGGTTCTAGGCGTGCCCTCGTCGGCCGCCGAAGGCGCCCGCGTGGAGGTCTTTGCGTCGCTTCCCGTTTATGCCGGGAGCGTGATTTTCATCGGCGGCTTCGTTGCGATCGCCGTTCTCGGCGGCCTCTTAGCGCACCGGTTCTTTCCACAAAGCATCTTGGAACAGCACAACGAGATCGCGGGCTTCGTGTTCGCTGTGGTCGGAGTAGTGTATGCGGTTCTGCTTGCGTTTCTGGCGATTGCCGTTTGGCAGCGGTTCGACGCGGCCGAGACGCGGGTACACGACGAAGCGAGCCAGCTGGTCGTCGTGTACCGTCGCGTGGATGCGTTTCCATCCGCGAGCGTTGCGTTGCGCAAGCAAATAGCGCGTTACGTCGATCTAGTGATCTCCGACGAGTGGCCGAAGATGAATGCGGGGTCGCAAAGCACCGCTGCGAACCGCCTGATCGAGAACATTGCCTATCAAGTGCGCCATTTGCGCGTCGCCACGGCCACGCAGCAAGACCTGTTGGCGTCGCTCATCGACGGCTTGCAGGCAACGATGATGGACCGCGACGACCGGCTGCTGCTCAGCAGCAAGGGCCTCAACTCATTCCTGTGGGCGATATTGTTCCTTGGCGCCGCCGATGTGCTGCTATTTTCGTACCTGTTCGCATTCAAGAGTATCGGCGCGCAAGTGGCGATGACCGGACTGCTGGCGTTTTCGCTCTCGCTCGTTCTCCACTTGATCGCGGTGATGGACTATCCGTATCGCGGCGACGTGCGCATCCAAGCCACGCCGTTCATCGAGGCGCGACAATCATTTAAAGCTATCGGCTTCTAGCCGTTAGTGAACGAAGACGATCAGGCCGCCCACGACGCTGAGCGCAAAAATAAAAATGAAAATCCATACCCCCAGCCGCAGCAGCACCTGACCGCGGCGGCGCGCCGATTGCGTGGTGTATCGAATCTTCGGTTTTGGGCTCACGAGCTTTGCGCTTGCCGTTCCGACGCTTCCGCCCAGAGCCGCTCGAGGTTGTAAAACGCCCGCTGTTCCGGAGTGAACACGTGGACGACGACGTTTCCGAGGTCGATCAAGATCCAGTTGCCGTCGGCATGACCCTCGATGCGCCCGACGCGCATGCCCGCCTCTTTGATCTTTTCCGCGATGCTGTCGGCGATCGCCCGCGTTTGAACTTTCGAACGGCCGGTGACGATGACGAATTTGTCGGCGATGATCGTTTTGCCGGAGATGTCGATCTCCATGAACCCTTCGCCTTTTTTGTCGAGCGCGGCCGCTCGCACGAGCTCAAGAATGTCCGCCAGTGGTTGCCTCCGTCATGCAGCTTCTACGCCGAATGTTTTCATGGCCGCCGCCGTCGCTGGGGCGAGCGGCAGTTCTTTGCTCCTAAGATACCTTAAAGACGACCCGATCGTTGCGCGCATGGCCGCATTAAGATCGCGTTCGGCCAATGCGGCCAGCTGTGCCCGTTCCGGATAGCCACGCCCGGGTTCGAGTCCGTCGGCCAGATACACGACGCAGTCGAGCGCCGACATCTCACCCGCGGCGAGCGTGTGCTTGGCGATCGCAGAAAGCACTTCGGGATCGTTCACCGCGAACTCGGCCTGCGCGAGCGCCGCGCTGAGCGGCGCATGCAGTACGATCGGATGCGCGCGTTCGAAATCGCTTACCGGCACGCCCAGCCGCTCGGATTCGCGCAGCAGGCGTTCTTCCGAATAGAGGCGCGCGAGATCGTGCAGCATTCCCGCCAGTCTTGCCTTGCGCGAATCGGCATCATGAATGCGCGCCAGGTTTTCGGCCATGCGCGCGACGCGCACGCAGTGGGCGTAGCGGTGATCTTGGCCGATGTGCTTGCGAACGCGCTTGCAGAGCTCCGTAAACGTCACTCGATGAGCGTCGACCGCAAGGCGCGCAAGCGGTTCTCGTAGATCCCGCTCTTGAGATTTCCGGCCCACATGACGAGCGCGCTTTCGTTGTTGTCGCTGTAATAACCGCGACGCGTCGAGACCGTAGTGAAGCCATATTTGCGATAGAGCGCCTGCGCGACTTCGTTGCTCTCGCGCACTTCCAGAGTCATCCACGAGGCGCCGCGCGCAATGGCTTCGTCGAGCAGGCGGATCAGCATCACTTCGCCATAGCGCCGGCCGCGATGCCCGGGATCGACGGCAATGGTCGTGATGTGGGAGTCTTCGAGAATCACCCAGATGCCGCCGTAGGCGACGATCGTGTCATCGACGCGCCCGACGTAGTAATGCGCGAGCTTGTTGTCGTGAAGCTCTTGGTAGAACGCGTTGGCGGGCCAAGTTGTGGCAAACGACTGCTGTTCGATTCGCATCACGTCGCGAACGTCAACGTCGGCCATGCGTACGATGCTTAGGCGCTCGTCGCCCGCAGCGCGGGGGCGCGGATCGAGTTTCACTCCTTTGGAACTCTCGCCGGCGGAAGCTCGCCATAATCGGCGCGCACTTCGTGCAGCGAGCGCGCGGGTTCGCGTTCTGCCGCGAGCATTGCGATCGCAAGCGCGGCCGGTCCGGTTGCGCGGGGAAGAATCGTCACGTCTGTTGCGCGTTCGCCGAGCGCTGCGCGCACGTCCTCCGCGCCGTTCCCGGTCATAACGAACGATCGTGGCAAAACGGGCTGCAGTGAGGCGAGCACGTCGCTAATGTACCCTGAGGCGCGCCGTTCCCCGGCGACCGTCCGCAGGCGGATGGAAACGACGCCTTCACGCCCGCGCACCGCCGTCAACAAGGGCCGCGTCCCAACGTCCAAGCCGTATTCGAGCGCATCGAACGTCAAGACCGCGCACAGCGGCACTTTCCAGCCGAGCGCCAGCGCCTTGGCGTAGCTGATCGCGATGCGAACGCCCGTGAAGGTGCCCGGGCCGATGCCAACGCCGATTCGATCCACTCGCGAATCGCTGCCGGCCACGAGATCGGAAATCGCGCGCAACCCGCTTTCCAGTGCGACCTTCCCAGGCAGCTCGATGCTGGCCGGCTTTTGCCCGCGGGCGATCACCGCTGCCGAAAATGTGCCGAGCGCGGCGTCGATTCCGAGCGCCGTCATTGCGGGTGCACTCGCACGCGCCGCGGTTGGTCGCCCTTTCCTTCGATGGTGATCTCGTAGTTGCAAGGCGGCAGAATATCGGCCGCGCGTTCGCACCACTCCACGAGCACGATCGAATTGCCGTCGAACGCCTCCTCAAGACCCAGCTCCGCGAACTCGCCTGCTTCCTCGACGCGATACAGATCGAGATGGTCGATGGGAGGCGCGCCCGGATAGCGGTGCCAAAATGTAAACGAGGGGCTCGTGGCCGGGTCGGTTTGGAGCCTTGCGCGAACGAGCGCTTTGACAAAGGTCGTTTTCCCCGAACCCAGGGCACCGGAAAGACCGACGACATCGCCGGCTTTCAAACCGCGGCCGAATTCGGCTGCAAATGCGCAGAGTTGCGCTTCATTGTAAAATGTTCGTTCCATCAATACGGCGAATCGGAGTCGTGCAGTGAATAACGATATCATAACGCAGATCAACGTCGAAGACGAAATGCGGGAGAGTTATCTCTCGTATGCGATGTCGGTCATTGCATCGCGGGCGCTGCCCGACGTGCGCGACGGCCTCAAACCGGTCCAGCGCCGCATCCTCTTTGCGATGCGCGAAATGGGCATGGACCCCACGAAGCAGCACCGCAAGTGCGCCGGTATCATCGGCGAGGTCCTGAAGTCGTATCATCCTCACGGCGATTCCTCGGTGTACGACGCGCTGGTGCGTTTGGCGCAGGATTTTACGCTGCGCTATCCGCTGGTCGACGGGCACGGCAACTTCGGATCGATCGACCCCGATCCGCCGGCCGCCTACCGCTACACGGAAGCGCGCTTGGCGCGAGCGGCGCTCGAAGTGCTGAGCGACATCGATAAAGAGACGGTCCCCTTTGTCGCAAATTTCGATAATCAAGGAACCGAGCCGAGCGTGCTGCCGGGCAAACTGCCGCAGCTGCTGCTCAACGGCTCGAGCGGTATCGCGGTCGGAATGGCTACGAACATTCCCCCGCACAATCTCAATGAAATCGCTGACGCAATCGCTGCCATCATCGACGATCCGAAGGTAGACGACGACGCGCTCTGCGCGATCGTGCAAGGGCCGGACTTCCCGACCGGCGGCACGGTCATGGGGCACGAAGCGATCAAGGAAGCATACAAAACGGGGCGCGGCTCGATCCTCATTCGCGGCAAGGCCGAGATCGTCGAAGAGCGCGGCAAGCACAAGATCATCATCTCAGAGATTCCGTATCAGGTGTACCGCGGGCGCATCGTGGAAGCGATCGCCGAAGCTCACGCGGATAAGAAGATTCAGGGCATATCGGCGCTGCACGACGAGTCCAACCGAAAAGGAATGCGGGTCGTGGTCGAGCTGCAGCGCAACGCGACGCCGAAGATCGTGCTCAACCAGCTCTACAAACATACGCCGCTGCAGTCGAGCTTTGGCTACAACATGCTCGCGCTCGTGCCGGCGGGCGCCCCGCGGGCGAATGGTTCGATTCCGCTCGAACCGCAGGTTCTCTCGCTCAAGCAGCTGCTCGAACATTACATCGTGCACCGCAAAGACGTCGTGCAAAAGCGCACGGCCTACGATTTACGCAAGGCCGAGGAGCGCGCGCACCTGCTCGAGGGCTACCGGATCGCGCTCGACAACATCGACGAAGTCATCGAGATCGTGCGCGGCAGCCAAACCACCGACGAAGCGCGCGAAAAACTCACCAAGCGTTTCAAGCTGAGCGATGTGCAGGCGGCGGCGATCGTCGACATGCGCCTGCGCACGCTGGTCGGGCTCGAACGGCAGAAGATCGAGGACGAGTACCGCGACCTGATCAAACTGATCGCAGAACTGCAAGACATTCTCAAGAGCCCGCGCCGGATCGCCGCCATCATCAAAGCCGAAGTGCTCGACATCAAGAAGAAATTCGGCGACGAGCGACGCACCGAGATCATGCCCGCCGAGGACGAGTTTTCGGTTGAAGCGCTGATTCCGAACATCGACGTGGTCGTGACGTATACGGTAGGCGGATACATCAAGCGCGTGTCGGTCGACACCTTCAAGACGCAGAATCGCGGCGGCCGCGGCGTCATCGGCATCGCGAACCTCAAGCACGAGGACGTCGTGCGCAATTTCTTCATCACGAAGACGCACGACCACGTGTTGTTCTTCACGAACAAGGGTCGCGCGTACCGTTTGCGCGGCTTCGAAATTCCCGACACGACCCGCCAAGCTCGCGGCACGGCGCTCGTGAACCTCTTGACGCTTCCGCCGGGCGAAGAAGTCAGCGCAGTTTTTCCCGTCACGCAGTTCGGCGGCGAACGCTACATGGTGATGGTCACGCGCAACGGAGTCATCAAGAAAACCAAACTCGACGAATTCGCGAATGTCCGCCGCAACGGACTCAACGCGATCAACCTCGACGAAGGCGACGAGCTGCTCTCGGTCGACCTCTCGGATGGAACGCGCGACATCATTCTCGCATCGGTGCGCGGCATGGCCGTTCACTTCAACGAGAAAGGCGTGCGCCCGATGGGCCGCAACGCGCGCGGCGTCAAAGCCATGACGCTTGACAAGGGCGACTCGCTCATCGCGATGGACGTTGTCGAAGACGAGCGCCGCGAAGTGCTGCTGGTAACGACACGGGCATTCGGGAAACGCACTCCCATTAGCGAGTACCGTCATACGGCGCGCGGCGGCAAAGGCGTTAAGGCATTTGCCAAGGAGCGCGAAGATATCGGCCAAGTCGTCGATCAAATACTGGTTGCGCCTGAAGATCAGCTGCTGATGATCACCTCTGCCAATCAAGTGATACGCATAAATGTCGGCGAGATTCGCAAAGCCGGACGGTCCACCAAAGGAGTCCGCCTGCAGCGCCTGGGCGACGGCGACGAGGTCATCGCGATTACGAATCTAGGCAAGCAGGCGGCACAGCTCACCGAGATAACCGGCGAACCACAGCAAACGGAACTGTAGTCGGCCCCTCGTCTCGGTCGCTTTACAGCGCCCTGCTCGGGGTCGTTCGAGAACCTCACGATGACAACCAGTGGGCAAAGCCGCAACCCAAACTGTAGGCAACAGGGTTAGCAAAAGAGAGAGGTAACAACGGACCCATGAGTGCTTTAGCCGACGTAACGCAGACCGATTTTCAAGCGGAAGTTCTGGGGTCAGGGCAGCCTGTTCTCGTCGACTTTTGGGCGCCGTGGTGCGGGCCATGCAAGATGCTGTCGCCCGTCGTTGAGAAAGTCGCGGCATCGCATTCGGGCCGCGCAAAGTTCGTGAAACTGAACACCGACGAAAATCCGCACCTGGCCGGGGAATACCAAGTCTCCGGAATTCCGTGCCTCATTCTTTTCAAAGGCGGCAAGCCCGTCGATCGCATCGTGGGATACGTTTCCGAGCAAACGATCACGTCGATGCTCAGCAAACATTTGAATTGAGGCAGCTGCCGGCCGTAAACCGGTTTTTAGGCGACCCGCGAATCGCGGCGTTCGAAGCGATAGTCGGCCGCGAAAACATCAAGCGAAGCATCGCGCAGACGCTGGAAGACGCGCGTCGCGTTCCAGTGAACGGCGGGTATTTATTTGAGGCGCTTTCGGCTACCGTGATTGAGCGGCTGAAAAGCGAACAATTCGACCTTCTCACCCCCGTCATCAACGGCACCGGCATTCTGCTGCACACGAATCTCGGGCGCGCGCCGCTCGCGCCGGCCGCGCTTGCAGCGATACAACGCATCGGCGCCGGCTATACCAACCTCGAATACGATTTGGAACGAGGCGAACGCGGCTCGCGCTACGGACGCGCCGTCTCTCTGGTTCGCGCAATAACAGGCGCAGAGAGCGCGCTGGTCGTCAATAACTGCGCCGCGGCCGTCTTGCTGATCCTCGATACGTTTGCGAAAAAACGCGACGTGATCGTTGCGCGCAGCCAGCTCATCGAAATCGGCGGCGGTTTCCGGTTACCCGAAGTCTTGGAGCGAAGCGGCGCGCGCCTGGTTGAAGTGGGGGCAACGAATAAGGTGTACGTCGAAGATTACGAGCGCGCGCTCTCCGCACACTGCGCGTTGCTTATGCGCGTGCATCCTTCGAATTACACGATCGCGGGTTTCGTTCACGAGGTTGAACCTAAAGAATTGGTCTCGCTCGGCCACCGTACCGGCATTCCGGTAATCGAAGATTTAGGAAGCGGAGCACTGTCCGATCTTGCCGAGTACGGATTGGCGCACGAACGCACGGTCCAAGAGGCAATTGCAGACGGCGTCGATCTGGTAACGTTCTCGGGTGACAAACTTTTGGGCGGTCCGCAAGCGGGCATCATCGCCGGTTCCGAGACGCTCGTCGCAAGATTGCGCACGAACCCACTGCTCCGCGCAGTGCGCGTGGATAAGCTCACGTTGGCCGCACTCATCGAAACGCTACGCATTTGGAGCGCGCCCGAGCGGCGTACCGAAATTCCGTTCTATGCGATGCTTGCGACGCCGGTTGAAAAGTTGCGCGAACGCGCGAACGCGTACGCGAAGGCGCTGAAGGGCGCCGCGATCGTTGAAACGACCGCATACGCGGGGGGCGGATCGGTTCCGCAAGCGGCGGTCCCGTCGCTTGCCATCGCGCTCGATCCATCCGGCGGCGCTTCGGCGGCAGCCGGAAAATTACGAATAGCCGATCGGCCCATCATCGCGCGCATCGAGGGCGGCCGCCTGCTGCTCGATCTGCGCACTATCCAACCTTCCGAAGATCCAATCGCAATCGCAGCGCTTCAAACGCTGTAACTCATGCACATCGTCGGAACGGCGGGTCACGTCGATCACGGAAAATCTTCGCTCGTCAACGCGCTGACCGGCACCAACCCCGATCGCTGGCTCGAAGAGCAGCTGCGCGGAATGACGCTCGATCTCGGATTCGCGCATCTGCAGCTCGGTAATGGCGTCGAAGCCGGGATCGTCGACGTCCCCGGACACGAACGATTCTTGCACAACATGCTGGCAGGCGCCGCCGGGATGGAACTGTTGCTCCTGGTGATCGCGGTCGACGAAGGCGTGCGGCCGCAAACCGTCGAGCACTTGCAGATTCTACGCTATTTGAACGTGCGCGAAACGCTCGTCGCGGTTACAAAAATCGATCTCGTCTCCGCTGAGGAACTCGCGCAAAGCTGCGAAAATATTCGCGCGTCGCTGCAAGGAACGATCGCTGCGGACGCGCCCATCCTGCCCGTGTCGAGCACGACGGGGCAGGGATTGGACGAGCTGCGCGCGCGCATGCAATCGATCTTGGCGAGCTTTCCCCCGCGCAGTCCCGACGCGCCGGCGTATCTGCCGATCGACCGGGTTTTCGTGTTGCCCGGCCACGGCACGATCGTTACGGGAACCTTGATGCAGGGCACGCTGAGCACCGGCGATCGCGTCAAACTCGAACCGAGCGGCAAAGCCGTGCGTATTCGCAGCCTGCAAACCTTTGGAAAACAGCAACAAGCTGTTCAGGGCGGGGCGCGGGTCGCCGCCAACCTGCCGGGCGTTGAGGTTTCGGAGATCGCCCGCGGTGAGATGCTCGTCGCGCCGGAGCTCGCAGCAGCTCAAACGTTCGCCGTGCATTTTGACGCGTTGCGCGAAGCCATGCCGATACTGCGGCGGCGCAACGCCGTGCGCGCGTACATCGGTTCGGCCGAGATCTTAGGAACGCTCGTGCTGGACGAGGAGCCGAAACCCGGCGTACCTATCCGCGGCACGCTATTTTTGCGGCGCGCAACGGTGGCATATCCGGGAACGGCGTTCGTCGTCCGGCGGCTCTCCCCCAAAGATTTGCTGGGGGGCGGACGGATCGAGAGCGACGCCGTAACGCCGGCGATAAAAAATGCAACATCGCATGACGAAGACGCAGTGCTCGCCGTGCTGCGGCGCGGGCTTGCAGCATTAACCGCGACGGAAATTTCGCGCGAAGCGAATCTGCGTGAAGCGCGCGTCGAAGCTTTGCTCAAGAAGTTAGAAAGTACCGGCGACGTCCTGAGCGTCGCGCGTCCGCACGCGTATCTGGATGCCGCCTTGACAGGCGCCCTGCTCGAAGCCGTGTTGCGTTCTTTAAATGAAGCGCAGACGCGCGAGCCGTGGGCGATGGGCGCGACGTCGCTGACGCTCGCGCGTGCACTAGACGTGCCCGAAGCGTTGCTCGTTCGCGTGCTGAACGCGCTGGCCGACGATGGCCGGCTCGCACGGCGCGCCGGCTATTTCGCGACCACCGGACATACGCCGGACTTGACTGCGGAGCAGCAAAGTTTCTTCGAAGAGCTCGTGCCGCTCGACGCCGCCAATCCGTTTTTGCCCGCCGAACTTGCCGTCGTCGTAGCGCGCGTGCGCGAATCGCGGGTGAACGGCGCGAGCAAGGCTTTCGATATGCTGCTTGCAAAAGGTGCCTTCGTGAAGGTGAACGAGGAATTGTATCGGGGCACGCAAATCGCGCAGATTCGCTCACGAGTACAGACTTTTTTGCGCGAGCATAGCCGGATGACGATGGCGGAATTCCGCGATCTGATTGGCACGTCGCGTAAGTATGCGGTGCCGCTGCTCGAATGGTTCGACGCGCGCGGCATAACGGTCCGCAGCGGCGATTACCGCATGTTGCGCAGCGCATTCGCCGAGCCTCAAGTATGATCGATCCGCGCGCGCTTCCCAAAGCCGAACTGCACGTTCATATCGAGGGCACCTTCGAGCCGGCGCAAATCTTCGAATTTGCAAAACGCAACAACGTGAAGCTGAGCTATCCCAACGTCGCCGCACTCGAGGACGCATACAAGTTCACGGATCTGCAGTCGTTCCTGAACCTCTACTACGCCGCCATGGCTGCAATCCGGACGGAGCGTGATTTCGAGGATTTGACCACCGCGTATTTGCGCCGCGCGCAAAAGCAAGGCGTAAGGCACGCCGAGATATTTTTCGATCCGCAAGCGCATTTGGAACGCGGCCTCAGTTTCGAAACAGTGATCAACGGACTTTGGTCCGCCTTGCAGCGCAGCGAAAGCGATTTCGGAATGACGACGGCGCTGATCATGTGCTTCCTGCGCGATCAGCCTGAAGCGTCGGCGATGGAAACGCTCGAGCTCGCGCTGCCGTACCGCGACAAAATCATCGGCGTCGGCCTGGACTCGGCAGAGCTCGGTAACCCGCCTTCGAAGTTCCAAGCCGTCTTCGACCGGGCGCGCGCCAACGGGTTTTTGACCGTCGCGCATGCCGGCGAGGAGGGACCGCCCGAGTATGTCTGGGAAGCGCTTAACCTGCTGAAGGTCTCACGCGTCGATCACGGCGTGCGCAGCATGGAGGATCCCAAATTGGTCGCGCATTTAGCGGAAATACAAATTCCGCTGACGGTCTGTCCGCTCTCCAACGTGCGCCTGCGGGTGGTCGATCGCATGCAAGATCATCCGCTCAAACGCATGCTGGACGCCGGTTTGCGCGCTACGGTGAATTCCGACGATCCCGCTTATTTCGGCGGATACGTCGCCGACAATTACCGTGCGGTCTTCGACGCGCTTAAACTCACCGACGCCGATCTCGTGCGCCTGGCGCGCAATTCGTTTGAATCTTCCTTCATCGACGATGAGCGCAAAGCGCGCTACATCGGCGAGATCGACGGGCTGGTGGCGGCCGCACCGTGAACGCCGACCGCATGACGGAGCGCGTGCAAGACGCGCTCAATTTGGCTTATACCAAGGCGCTCAACGAGCACAACCCGCAGACTGCCCCCGAACACTTGCTCGCCGCGCTGCTCGAACAGGACGGCGGAATCACGCCCGAGATCGTGCGCGAAGCAGGCGTCGATCCCAAAACGCTTGAAAAGCATGCGGCCGAAGCGATCGGACGCCTTCCGCGCTTGACCGGCGCGGGCGCCGAGTCGGCGAACGTGACCGTTTCCCCCGAGCTCACGCGCTTGTTTTCACAGGCCGATGCTGAAGCCAAGCAGCTTCAGGACGACTACGTCTCGGTCGAGCACTTGTTGCTCGCGCTGGCGCAAAGCAGCGGCGCGGTCGGCAAGCTCTTGCGCGATGCCGGCCTTACGCGCGATAAGTTGCTGCAAGCGCTGCGTGAGGTTCGCGGCAATCAACGCGTCACGACGCAAAATCCGGAAGGCACGTACAAGAGCCTCGAACGCTATGGGCGCGATCTCACGCAGGAGGCCGAACGCGGAAAGCTCGATCCGGTCATCGGCCGCGACGANNCGCATCGTGCGCGGCGACGTGCCCGAGGGTTTAAAAGACAAGCGGATCGTGTCGCTCGACATGGGCGCGCTGATAGCAGGCGCGAAATACCGCGGCGAATTCGAAGAACGTCTCAAAGCGGTTCTCAAAGACGTGCAAAGTGCCGAGGGACGAATCTTACTTTTCGTAGACGAGCTGCATACGGTGGTCGGCGCGGGCAAAACCGAAGGCTCGATGGACGCCGGCAATTTGCTCAAGCCGATGCTGGCGCGCGGCGAACTGCACATGATCGGCGCGACGACGCTGGACGAATACCGCAAGTACATCGAGAAGGA